>CADBUD010000230.1 GCA_902797785.1 uncultured Lachnospiraceae bacterium | reverse complement strand
ACTTTATTTGATAATCTTTGTGCAAAGGTCACAAGGCGTGAAACACCTTGTGGCTTTTGACCCCAACATCATTTGATGTGGTAAAAACAGAATATCAGGGATTCGTGTTCAAATTACGTAAGGTGTGTTAAGAAATCATGTTGCTTTTTTTGTTTTTCTGTGTTCATAACCCTAAATTAATCTTAAATTATCGAAAACGAATTTATTCATTTCCTATTGCCGCCAAACGCGAGACGCCGAAAGCGCCCTTCCTATCGCGTTTGTGTGCATTAATGTGTTATAGTAAATGCGTCTACCATAACATTTATGCTGCAGGAGCGATGGTAATCTTCACATACCGTTCTGCCCCGATCACTTCCTCCATCATCTGTATCGGTGTCATGCCCAGCATCTTCATCAAATGTCGAAATGTCACGGCAGACTGACCCGATACCAGCTGTACACCCTTTCTTTTTGCATCTGCATGAAATACATCGCTTCTGCTGTTGACATTCCAGAATACAAGATTCGGAATATCATATCCATATCTTTCATATTTTGCCTTCATCTTATCGTAAAAGGTCCATTCCTTATCCCCACAATAATCAATTTCCATATCAGAAATCACAATGATGGATCTTGGAAGATCTTCTTCCGACGTATGATGCTCCACAGCAATCTTTAACACTTTATCGAATGCGGCCCTTAGATTTGTATTCATTCCCCATTCCGACCGATGGACATTTCTAATTTTTTCCTCCAGAGTTTCTCCCTTCAATTCCACGACTTTTGGCTGATTACTAAAGGTCATGAATAAATTGTGATAATCTCCATGATTGCGCTCAGCAAAATAAATGGCCAGTCCAATCGCGGAAGCCATAGGTCTGCCCATCATAGAGCCGGAAACATCTGCCATCACAATTGCATTCGTATTTTTTTCTACATAATCCGGAAGTTGCTTCCACTGTGCCTCCAGGATCCGATACTCCTGTTCCCTTCCAATGTCCTCTGTACTCATTCTTCTTCCATACAATATTTTTTCCACAATATCATATGGATACAGCGTATCAGAATGAATGATTTCCTCTCCTGCTGCCGCACGTTCTATATAATGAAAGAAACGTTCCGCGTCATGTCTTCCAAACGCTTTTCTATAAACCATCATTGCCCTTGACGGAACCTCCGGATAGGAAATCTCTCCCCACTGTCCAGCAGACATTTTCGCCTCAACAATACCGATTTCCTTTCGCAGAGCACGTACCTTTCTTTTAAAATCATAAACAGAATATCCCAGCTTTTTTGCTGTCAAAATCCCAAGTTTTCTAGTGGTCGGAGAACTCGCATCTGCAGTCTTGAGCCATTTCGCCAATAAGGAAACCGGTTTCCCCTCCATAAAATGAGAAACATCCAGCTCAAACTGCTCCTTCATAGTCTGCCACATCTGATCCTCCAGAGGTGTTCCGACCAATGCATATAAATCATCATATCTTCCATAATATCCAATATACTTCAGATTATTTAAAAGAGCCTCCGGATGTTTTTTTGCCATATAGGCGAGAAGATAACGAAACGTCTGACGTTCTCCCAGTCCCTCCCGGATATCTCTCCCATAAAATATGATTTTTGCCGCCATCAGCGGATTCTCCTGATAAGCTTCCTCTGCCAGGCGCTGAATCCTCAATTCTTCCGTCTCTCTAAGAGAACCGATCGTACTAAATAAATCCAGGCAAGCCTCTCCGCTTGTACGCTTTGCCATCGCGCCATTTTCTGTCCTGATCCAAAGAGCTTCTTCTTTTAAAGCTTCTGCAAAGTTCATTTCATCACCTCGTTCCACAAATAGGTTTTCCCTTTCCATGACACTTACTACCGACATAAGATATCGAAACTATCGAACATCTTATACGATCGGATTCGAACCGATTTCCAAACCATATTATTTTGCTGTCAGTGCCACTATATGGGATGTTGTAATATTTTTATCCCTATTTTCATTTTTTCTAAATCCGCGAGGGCAGGACTCGAACCTGCAACAACATGATCCCTAATCATCTATAGATTTGCTGTCAGAACCACTGTTCATGATTCATTTTTATGCGCTCTACCCTTTGAGCTACCTCGCGATACCATGCAGGAACTGCTCAATAACATTTCTTCAGATACCTGATGTTTGCTGTTCCGTGTTTGTTTATTGTTTGATTGTTGTTTAACTGTTCGTGAAATAAAAATATCATATTTGGGTTCTAACATCATTTCAAAAAATCTGCGAACTACATATGTCTTTTATCGTTGTTTACAATTTATTCAAATTTACGCCATAACTCTTTTAAATTTTTTCCATTTTCTAATCATATTTACCTGATATAGTATATATATCAGCAAGGAAAATACAAAATATTGGTTTTTGTTTTTCATAGATCCTCATATCCCTCCCTTTTTT
>CADBUD010000229.1 GCA_902797785.1 uncultured Lachnospiraceae bacterium | reverse complement strand
AGAGGAAAATTTGCCTATGATTTCTGCGATACCGGAATGGTCTGCCCGTTGGCAAAGATGTACACGCTGGGCAGTGGATTTATTCCATCGGCAAATCATGCCGGCGGACTCCGGTTCCATGGTATGAGTTCTACCCTGTCCCAATTGTATCACGATGGATATATGAGAGCGGTAGCAGTGGATCAGACTTCGGTATTTGAGGCAGCAGAGCAGTTCGCAAGAGTGGAGGGCATTCTTCCGGCACCGGAGAGCAGTCATGCGATTCGCGTGGCCATTGATGAAGCCTTAAAGTGCAAGGAAACAGGTGAGGAAAAGACAATCCTGTTTGGGCTTACCGGAACCGGATATTTCGATCTGGTTGCATATCAGAAGTACAATGATGGCGAAATGACAGATTATGTTCCTACAGAGGAAGATTTAAAGCCGGGCTTTGATGCTCTGCCAAAGGTGTGAAATTATACTCATGAACGACATGGCTTGCCGTTTTGTTCATGAGTCATAAGGATGGAAGGGCAGGAAATGAAAGAGCAGAAAAATATGATTCAATTATTTGAAGATATCGAGAAACAGTTTCCCCAAAAAACAGCTCTTCGGGACAGCAATGGAGCATGGAATTTTGCAGAGCTTGGCCAAAAAGCAAGACAGCGGGCGCGGGAGCTGTCAAAAGTATTAGAGGAAGAAGCCGTTAGCAGGCAGGTACCAGTCGGAATCGTGGCTTTTCATACAAAGGAAACCATCGCGGAGCTTCTTGCGGTGATGTATAGCGGGAATTTTTTTGTGACATTTGCTGAGGATACGCCAAAACAGAGACGGGAAATGATTTTTGAGAACAGCGGACTGGAGTTTTATTATGATGGTGGTATCCTTCGAAAGAAGACAGGAGAGCCGGTAAAGACAATAGAATCGGAAGAGATAGGAGAGCCGGAGAATACCTTACTTAGAGGATATCAGTGTACAGATGAGGATACTTTATATCTGGTCTACACCTCCGGATCCACCGGAGTTCCCAAAGGAGTGCAGAAGAGCTGGGGGGCGATGAAGGCGTTTGCCGAGCAGTATCAGAAGACGTTTTCGCTGTCAGAGCAGGAAATTTTAGGAAATCAGACCCCGTTTTATTTTGATGCCGCGATGAAGGATGTATTTCAAATGCTGACGACAGGAGCGGAGCTAAATATCATTCCGGATCGATTGTTTTCTTTTCCCATCAAGCTTGTAGAATATCTGAACGAGCATAAGATTACGATGATTGTATGGGTTCCTTCCGCATTAAAGATCGTTTCTGTGTTAAATACTTTTCTGGCGGTACAGCCTAAGACGCTTCAAAAGGTTCTTTTTGTGGGAGAGGTTCTGGATTCGAAGCATCTGGCGAATTGGATGGAGCAGCTGCCGGAGGCGATGTTCGTCAATCTCTATGGTTCTTCGGAGGTGGCCGGTGTTTGTTCCTATTATATAGTAAAGCAAAAGCCGGAGCCGGGAGCCGTGCTTCCTTTGGGGCAAGGCTTTGAAGCAGATGAGGTGGCCCTGATTTCGGAAGCCGGGGAGAGGATTTTTCCAGTTCCCGAAAATGAGAGTGCACAGGGCGAGCTCTGTGTTTTTGGAAAAACGCTTGCTGATGGATATTTTCATGATGAGGATCGGACAAGAGAGGCCTTCTCGGATAATCCATTTCCGGAGATTTCTTCAAAAAAAATGTTCCACACCGGAGATCTGGGGCGGTATGATACAGAAGGGAATCTTGTCTATTGCGGGCGAAAGGATTTCCAGATCAAGCACATGGGCTACCGGATCGAGCTGGAGGAAATCGAACTGGCAGTAAGGGAAATTCCGGAAATTGTCTCCAATGCCTGCATTTTTGATGCGAAAAAAGATAAAATTATCTTATTTTATCAGAAAAAAAGCAAAGAACCCTTGACAAAAAAGGACATTATTGCGAAACTAATAGACAGGCTGCCAGAGTATATGCTTCCGAATAAGGTTGTGGAAACAGAAGAGATTCCCTTAAGTCCAAATGGAAAGACGGATCGGATGCGTCTGATGGAGCAATATCGTAACCGTTGAGCTCATGAGCAAACGGCAAGCCGTTGAAGGGCGCTTTTGGCGTGTGCATTTTGTTACTATGAACAACGCAGATGTGAATAGTAACACAATAGGACAGAAATAGTACAGATAGAAAGGGAGAGATTATGGAACGAGTAATAGAAATTTTAGAGGATCTTCATCCAGAGGTGGATTTTGAAACCTGTACCACATTGATCGATGATGAAATCTTAGATTCATTTGATATTGTGACCGTGATTTCAGAGCTGTCGGATGAATTTGATATCACAATTCCACCGCAGGAAATTATTCCGGAAAATTTTAATTCGGCAAAGGCTCTGTATGCGATGGTAAAACGGTTAGAGGATTAAGGACGGGTGAGGAAGTGTCATGATATTTAATTCCGCCTCCTTTCTTTTGTTCTTTGCCGTAGTTTTGCTGTTGTATTATTTGGTTCCCAAGAAGCTTCAGTGGGGGCTGCTGCTTGCGGCGAGTTATTTCTTTTATCTATATGCGAGTGTGAAATTTGCAGTTTTTATCCTTTTCACCACAACAACAGCATATTTCGCCGCTAATGCGATCGGAAAAATACAGCAGGAAATGAAAAAGACGCTCCGGGAGCGAAAGGAAGAGTTTACAAGGGAGACAAAGAAAAAATATAAAGAATCCTGTAAAAAAAGACAGAAGCGTATCTTGACCGGGACGCTGGTCTCCAATTTTGGGATTCTGGTATTTTTGAAATTTTATAATTTTGCTGCGATCAATCTGACAGCTGTATTTGCCCTGACGGGCAGTGAGATTTCGATTCCGACGATGCGCCTGATCCTGCCGCTGGGAATTTCTTTTTATACCTTTCAGACGATGGGATATCTGATTGATGTCTATTGGGAAAAGGTGCAGCCGGAGAAGAGTTATTTAAAAACTGCTCTGTTCGTATCGTATTTTCCACAGATCATTGAGGGACCAATTAGCCGCTTTGGAGAGCTGGCGCCTCAGTTGTTTGAAAAAAAGAGCTTTGATTATCATCGTTTTTCGACGGGCATCCAGCTTATGATCTGGGGATTTTTTAAGAAGATGGTGATAGCAGACCGTTTTTCTGTGATCGCGAATACCGTATTTGATAACTTTGTGGATTGTACGGGCTTTCAAGTGGCGCTTGGGATTTTTTTCTACGCCATACAGGATTATACAGACTTTTCAGGATGTATCGACATTGCAAGAGGCGCATCGGAGGCCATGGGAATCACACTGGCGGAGAACTTTGATCATCCATATTTTTCAAGGACGATTCCGGAATATTGGAGACGCTGGCATGCGACGTTAGGCTCATGGTTCAAGGATTATGTCTTTTATCCGATTTCGATTTCCCAATGCTCGATCAAGCTGGGAAAGTTTTCCAAAAAGCATTTTGGAAAGCAGATGGGAAAAAATGTGCCGGCGTTTTTTGGGCTGGCCGTTACCTGGCTAACGACGGGGCTCTGGCATGGAAGTGATTGGAATTACATTGGCTGGGGCGTTTACTATGGTCTATTGATCATTCTGGGGATTTTATTCGAGCCTCTGTTCCAAAAGCTGAACCGCCTCCTGAAATTAAAGACAGATCATGCGGCATGGATTGTTGTTCAGGTGCTAAGGACCTTTCTCCTGACCTGCGTGGGGCGTTTGATCTTTCGGGCAAATCATCTTTCCGACGCAGCGGTGATGATGAAGAAAATGACAGATCTGGTTCATCTAAAGGATTATTATTATCCGGATTTATGGAATCTTGGGCTGGATCATGCAGATTATATGGTTGCTTTTTTGGTGCTGGCGGCATTATTTATCATCAGCTTCATTCAAGAGAAGTATCATCTGGTTATTCGGGAGAAGCTCTATCAGTTGCCGATGCTGTTACGCTGGCTCGTATTGTTTGTCGGAGTTCAGATGATTCTGATTTTTGGGATGTATGGAGAGGGATTTAGTCAGGCGGCATTTGTTTATATGCAATTTTAATTGAAAAATATCCTTAGTTGTAGTATGATGACATAGGAAAAGTGCAATTTTAATTTTAAGATCAGAAAGAGGTGAAACGCGTGGTAGAATTAGACCAGTACAAGCAGGAGCTTGGCTCCTACAAAACACCATTAGCGGAAGTGAGGGATT
>CADBUD010000228.1 GCA_902797785.1 uncultured Lachnospiraceae bacterium | reverse complement strand
TTTATCCTGCGACTGATTTTCTGCTCCCTTTTTTCCTTTGTCTTTCTCTTGTCCTTTTATCTGGTTTTCCTGCTTCTGTTTCTCTTGCTGGTCTTTATCTTTTCCCTGTTGTTTATCTTTTTGTGCTTTATCCTGTGACTGATTTTCTGCTACTTTTTTACTTTTGTCTTGTTCTTGTCCTGGTATTTGGTTTTCCTTCTTCTGTTTCTCTTGCTGTTGTTTCTCCTGCCTGTCCTTATTTCCTTCTTCTTGCTGATTATCTTTCTGTGTTTTTTCTTTCGGTTGAACTTCTGTCTCCTTTAAAGCATTGTCATTCTCTTTTGAGGGTTCATCTGATTTTTGTTCCAAAGTATTTTTTTGGTTGACAGTATTCTCTACACTTTCTCCGGGCATTAATTGACGGTCTGCCGAATGAAACAGCGGTCGATCCGATACAGGTTTATATCTTCCATCCGCAATGGCTCCGTCACGATTTTGATTCGGCGTAAAAATCTGTTCCATGCCTTCTCTTGGAGTATATCCGGCTTGTTTTGCCCACTCTTCCTGTGGCTGAATCCGACTTTTTAAGGCAACACTTGGTCGCGCTGCTACAACCATGTCTACTCTCGAAGCATCATTTCCCGGTGGCAGCTGCAAATTTTCCTGTCGTTCAGCCTTCGTATGCCCCGGAAAATCTTTCGTCAGAAAATTCCCAGTAGCACTATCACCAAATGATGATGTCATATAAAACCGATTACCTTTTCCGACCAATTGAACTCTTGGCGCATCACCCGAATCCAGAGCAGATTTAAAATAATTCCGTCCAGCCTCATCTTTATATTGTTTTCCCATCTGTGAAATTGTTTCAGCAGAATTCATCTTATATTTCTTTTTTTCTCCCCGTGGAAAACCATCTCTTTCCTTTGGCGGATACACACCGCCTTTTTTTTCCTGTTTTTGATTTTCTAACTTTGCACTTTTTACGTCCAAATCCTCAAGCCTATGTTTTTCTTCCTGCGCATCTGACAAATCTCCTGCATTATTAATCTTTTCAATCAGATCATCCAATGAAGCTTCCTGAACATTTATGTTCTGAACATAGGCACTACTAATATCATTTGGTCTCAACACATCATCTGGCATATAAAAATTCCTTAGGGCATTTGCTTGAGGATACACCAGTCCGAACACCATCGTTGCAGCTTCAGTAAAGCCAAATAAATTCTTTCCCAAACGTGTCGCCATATTTCATCAATCCTCCAATGACAAAAAAACAGCATTTGCACGAAGCAATGACAGAACCGACCGGTCATATTCCTCCTGATGAAAATTCACTCCCATCCGCTGTATACCGTCATAAATCTCTTTCATTTTTCTTCGTCCATCACTATAACTCCATATTAAATATGCATAAACACTAAACTCCAGAATTTGATCGGTATAAATATGATATCTTCCTGATCCTGTATGATATCCCATCCCGATTCCTGTCCTTAAAGGGATAAATTCACCAATTTCTTCTAATGGAACAATCAGTCCGATACGAATCAGCTCTTTGGCGATTTTTTCTATAGTTCCATGATTCATATCAACTAATAGTTCCGGATTTTCTATTACTTTTTCCACATAATTTCCACCGAAGAAACATGTCCAGATCCGATACAAATATCCATCCATATTATGTAGATTTCCACCGGCATAAAAATAATATTTGCTTTCATCCACCAAAAATCCTACCGGAGAACCCACCGAAAAATACTCCATCATAATTTCTCCTGCTTTCCATAAACCGCTTAATGCTTCGTTCAATCGATCCAATCGGCAATCGCGTAGTCTCCACGTTTTTGCAAATCATCTATCAGGGTGCCCAGTTCATTAATTGCCATAAGTGTATCTTCCCACGGCATGACTTCAGCAAATCCGGAGTAATCATGTCCCGTCCTTCTTTTGAACATTGCCAGCTGGCTTCCTATTACAATTGCTCCTTCTGCCCCTTTTGTCTTAATTTTTATGACCAGATTCGGAACAAAACATATAATGATCTGATTGATCAAGGCAATGATCATAGACAATACAACAAGAAATCCATAGACCCCCAATGATTTTCCCCTAATGATTGCTATAGAAAATGAAGAACCAAAAAAGAACTCTCCTATAACAGCACAGATATATTTCAACCAAAATCGTTTATACACTGTAAAAGTAGGAAGAATACCGGCGAAACCAAATATAACAAACAGCATGGATACCACTGCGGATGTCCAGTCATTATTAATGACACCTCTGAACAAAACGATAAGCAAAGGAGACAAAATACAATTTACTAACAACCAGCAGCCAATAAAACTCAAAATACTGAACTTATAGTCTTTATGAATTTCTATCCCCCCAAGTTCATCAAGGTTAAATTGATGTTCCTGGATAATATTTCCTGTCAAAGATGTACCGGTAGCACGAAACAGGATTCTTCTGTTCGTCACCATCAACCGTCCCTCTGCTTTCATAAATTTAAGTCTTGTACGAAGCTTTGCTATATTATATTGCTTTACAACTTTTTCTCCGTCTTCAGGTCTTATACAATCCGGAACTATAGGAACATTGTATTCATAAGGATCTACCGTATCACTTGTTTTTTCACCTATTCCCGACCGTTCCCTCAGAGACGATATAAATGCGCTGAACGATGAAAAATCTAAATCATAAAACGATGCCAAAAAGGGCTCATGATTCAAAGTGCCCTGATTATCATTTCCTTTGTCCCATCCCATTTCCTTTCGGGATTCTTTGCAGTTACACATTCCAATTTCTTTTCCACAATGCCTGCAATATTTTTCATCCATATGTTTTCCTCCTGTTATCTGTTATCTGTTATCTGTTATCTATTCTCTATTTTCTATTCTCTCTTTTCTCTCTCCTGCTGTAATATTTCCACATTCCGCTTCTCTATGGCATTTAGTCTGCTATCCGAAAAATCCTCTGATTTGACCGTTCCATGATACCAATCATATTGCTGATAATATGCCAACAATGTTTTATCTTTAAAAATATATCCGTTCCTTGCATATATTTCATTTACTGCATAGCGAAGCTCTTCATCCGTCTTTGGTACAATCTCACTTTCATCCAATATCTCGTTGGAACTATTTGGAAAAATCATTCCATCTGCATTTTCTGCTTTCGTAGACAGTCCCGTATCCTCCTGTGAAGTTTCCTCCATTTTCTCGAGTTCTGCATCTTCATCTCTTTCGCTGGCTGATACCGTTTTGTCCCCTTCATCAGCTGATATGTTTTCTTTTCCGACATCAGCCGCTGCATTTTCTTCTGCCTTGGTTCTGTCCAAGTTCTCTTCGCTTTTGTATTCTGCGGCATTTGCTGTCACTACCGCTTCATATAATTCATCCAGTGTCTGATATCCGTAATAATCCCATTCCATTGTTCCCCATCCATCGCTCACACCGGAATCTACCGTAACTTCATTAGAAGGCGTATCATACCTCGTTATATCTGTTTTTGTATTCCCCTCAGAATCCACCTCCAGATCATAATATGAAATATACCAATATATATGATTTCTCTTTTCGTATCTTTGTCCCTCTCCTTCATAGGAGTTTCTGATTCCCACATCATATACCAGATAAAAAATATTATTCAGGTCATCCCATGAGTTTTCTACATCTTTGCTCATTAAGAGACAGCTTCCAAGATAGGTAAAGTCTTCGAGTGCCTCTCCTTCGCCTCGATTTTGTGCCATATAAGCATCATATACATCCTTCGCCTGGCTCTTCATTTCTTCCAGACATTCAGGCGATACTTCCGCAATGGAATGAATATAACTTCCCAGGCCTTCCACTTTATATGTTTTTTCTCTGGCAGAAGGAATCTTTCCAAACTCCCGAAGGAAATACTCATTGGATTCCTCTTCGTAATAATCATACAAGCTTACGGTAACTGTATCACCGTTTTTTAGACCTTCCTCTACATCCAACTCATAGTCTAATTCGCTGATTTCATCCTTTGATTCATTTTTTTCTATGCGCGCCTGTCCATTTGGCTCTATCCCCTCGAACACCACAGTTATTCCATCGAACGGATCAAAGGTCTCTACTGTTTTTAGATTTGACACTTCAAATTCGGCATCTTTATATTTCAGCTTGTATCCATAGGTCTCTAATACATACTGATCCCTGCAATTCCATATGTATGTTACGATATCCCCGTTTTTAAGACCGTTATCCCTGTCAAGGGAACCGCTTACATTTTCAGAAATGAACCGTCCTGCCGCAACACTGTTATTGTTATTAGTATTATTTTCCAGCAAGCTTTCCCATGAAGAAGAATTGATATTCATTTTCTCTGCCAGCTTACTTCCATAATCTTTTGCGAATTTTTCAGAATTAAAATAGACCTCTGCTGTTCCAACCGTATCATATCCATCGAACGTCACAGACAGATACTTATTAAGATTGATTGTCGGTTTTATCAGAATCCTTGAAATTCCAGCGGCTGCTGCCAGTAATAATACTACTATGATAACTACACGCACAGTTTTATTTGTCTTTCCTTTTGGAATCTTTCCTTTCAAAGGAAGATCCTGTCTTTGCCTACAATATACGCAGTATCTGCTATCATCTTCAATTTCTTTTTTACAGTGCCAACAAATCATTTTACCGCCTCCTATCCATGTTGCCGGAACATATCCCCCCATATTTTTTCGATAAATAAAAGGACTTCTAAATGTGAACGCTCGTCAAAATCAGATATTTTAAAATTTTACTTTTTTAGCTCTTGTGACATATCCTGACTTTGACACGGTAACTTTTATACTTACTTTTCTTATTTTTTTCTTAAACGATATTTTAGCTACTCCACTTCCATTTGATTTTACCGTTTTTGATGTTTTTCCTAAAACAGATTTTGATGCTGTGACCTTTACCTTAGCTTTCCCTATCGTTTTTACAGTCAACTTGTTCCCGCTTCTGCTAATGCTAAGTTTAGATATGGATTTTTTCTTAGCACCAACAACCTGTACGGTATAATATGTAGACAAAGAACCTGTCTTAGCAGTAATCTTTACTTTTCCAATCTTTTTTGCTGTAACCCTTCCATTCTTATCAACCGTTGCAATAGAAGTATTGGAACTTTGATATATTGGTTTTACATCATTTCGCTTTCCCTCTCGATTCTCAACTACCGCTTTCTGTTTCCAGCTTTGTCCTTTCTCTAACACTTTATTGGAAGTGTTAAAATAAATCTTCTCCGGTTTGTTGGACACCACTATATTTACTGCTGCCTGTTTGCCGCTTGTAGTTACTGCAGTAATTGTAACGCTTCCCTTGCTTTTTGCTGTCACTTCTCCTAATGAATTTACTGTTGCTACATCTGTATAGGAACTTTCCCATTCTACAGCATCTGTATGATTCAACGGAGTCACAGTATATTTCAATGATAATTCGTCACCCACTTCACAGTATACCGTTTTTTTAGGAAAGCTAATTCCAGTTGCTGGAATAGCTGTTATTATTTGATAATCATTATTTGTTTCCTTTGCGTATCGCTCGGCATATGAGCCTTGATAACAATAGATTGTTGCATTTTCCCCTTTTATAATATCGTCGCCCATTGACACAACACTGTTCGGTATTGTTATTTTCTTTAATCCTGTACAAGCGCCAAACGCATAATCTTCTATTTTTTTCACGCTATTAGGTATTGATATTTCGGTCAGCCCGGAACAGCCTTCAAAAACTTTATAACCTATTTCCAATAGTCCATATTTCATGGATACCGACCTCAAATTATAGTCATTTTTAAACGCATATTGATTAATATACCGTACAGAAGCCGGTAAATTTATAGATACCAGGCTATCACAGCCCCAAAATGCATCATCATCAATCTCTACCACCCCATTAGACAGGGTCACAGAATTCAATGCTTTACAATTTTTAAAT
>CADBUD010000227.1 GCA_902797785.1 uncultured Lachnospiraceae bacterium | reverse complement strand
GCATCGATCACACTCTGCTCGGAGCATCCATAATATCCGATGCTGTAACCTTTTAATCCAATCTCTGCTGTTTCCGCACGTTTGACCTGAATCGGCTTTCCTGCATTTGCCGGAAGATAGGTCTTCGCCCAGTCGCCATCCTCGAATATGAGAAATTCTACAACATCTTCCTTCCCTACCTCGGCCTGATTCAAAAGATATCCGGTGTAATAATTTCCATCCTCACTCAGATTCAGCACATCATCATGCGGATTCTCTCCATTTACAGCAAATAAGACATTTTGGGTCTTAGTTTCAAAAATCCGCTCCACATATCCATACTCTGTCATTTTCAGATATTTCTCTGCGGTATCCTTGGTAAAGGAAGTTCCATAGAGCAGCTCATGCTCTGCCACAAGGACATCCAGCGTTGAAACTCCTTCGCTGCACTGGTCTTCATATCCATAGCTCTCTGCCTTGTCCCCTGTCACCTCCAGGTTCTGCGGTGCGGCAAGAAAGGCTCCGTTTTTCTGGGCTGCGACAAAGGCAGTAATCTTTGTATTGTTCTTTAAAGCTTCCCGGATTTCCTCCTTTTTCGCCAGTTCTTCATAGACGCCAAGTCTCTGAGAACGCGCGCTTTCTGTATCCTTAAGAAGCGAAACATATGGTGTCAGGAGCTTGGAAATTTCTTCTAATGCCTCCGGTTCCAAGTCGTCAAAGGTCTTATGAAATACCTTGGAAAGAAGAAGCTCTTCTTCCGAATCGAACTGTGAAAATCCTGATGCTTCGTCTGATAATTCTGACAAGCCCACAGGCAGATCAACGCTCTTTTTCAAATAGATTCCTTCATAGGTTCCTGTTCTTGCGTAACCTACCGCATTTCCAACATGATTTTTGGCACTGACTGTTCCAAGGAAGACCAGATTCCGGTAATTGCTGCCATTTGTTCCATAGGAATATCCCGTGATTCCTCCGACATAATCCAGTGCCGTCACAGAATTTGTATTCAGGCCTTTTGATACGCTAACCTTCTGACTGGACATTCCGATCAGACCACCAACATAGGATGCACCTTCTACCGTTCCGTCATTGATGATCTCTTCAATCTGAACTGCCGCGCTGACAGTTCCTAAGATTCCACCGATATTATTTCCTGTTCCGGTAAGATTTCCAAAATTCTGCGCTCCGACGATGGCTCCGGCTCCGCTGTGGCTTCCCTCGATACCACCAAGCGTTCCACCTCCAGAAATCGATCCGTAATTGATTAGCTCATAACATTCACCTTTCCCGCTATGAGTTCCCGCAATTCCCCCAACGATCGAACCTCCCCGGAGTTCTCCTTTATTCACCAGATCATTTCCCTCTCCGGATGATGCCATGTTTCCAAAGATTCCACCCAGCGTACTATTTCCGCTGATCTCTCCTTCGTTCAAAAGTCCGGTGGAAGAAAGGGTTCCACTGGTGTATCCCGCGATTCCTCCGGTCATATTATAGCCCTTTACTGATCCGTAGTTTGTTACCTTCTCCAGGGATGAGGTTCCGGTGATGCTTCCGGCAATTCCTCCGGTATATTGATTATTCCCGCTGCTGCGAATGGTTTCTACATGGACCTTTCCGGTCACATTGCTTAGGGTAGTATCTGCCATCCAACCGACAATTCCTCCAACATAAGCGTTCGCGACTGCTTTTGTAGAATAAGCTAAAACGCTTCCTTCCACCGTCAGATTTTCGATATGCGCTCCCTTGGTATAGGCAAAGAGTCCGTCATAAAATGCAGATGTCGTTTCTGTCCGATGCTCAATAAACATATGCCGGATCTCATGACCATCTCCCTGGAAGCTTCCCCCATAAGCCACATAATCCGAGGACGAATGATAGTATCCGATCTTGATCCAGTCATTGCCTGCCAAATCGATATCTGCTACTAATTTTGCATTAAGAACGGAGGTGCTTTTTTTCTCTCCCGCATTGACCTCATTGGCAAACCATGCCAGCTCGGCTCCGGTCCCGATCAGATAGGTTCCCTCCTCATCCTTCTTTGGTTCCTCTGCCAACGTTCCATTCCAGCTCTTCTCCCCTGCTGCCTTTAAGACAACAGGAATAACGATTTTTCCCTCTGTTTTCCCGGAACTGCTTCCGATATAAAAGGAATCTCTTGCGACTAAATAACCATCCTTTTGAATTTTGTAGTAATATGTTCCATAGCTTAAAGAAGACAGGCTGTCCGCCTCGATTTCATTTTTGTCCGCATCATAAATCGTATAATGATAATCGCTTACTTTTGCTCCCGACTCATCCGTTACCTCAAATAAAGCGGCTTCTTTTACTTCTTTGGAAACCGGAATCTGGATTGTTGAAAGGATACTATTGCTCCCCGTCTGATTTACGGCGTTGAACCCGGTCGGCATTCCACTATCCTTCATCTGATAAATCAGACTCTCCCAGTTCGGATAAGAGAACATAGAAGCAAGCTTAAGATAGCCGTTTTCCCAGACCAGATTTTTTGTCTCCTCTCCCTCTTCAAAGGTAAGATTCTTTGGAATCGTCATACGGATACTTACACTATCCGCCTTTTTATACTGGGAAATATTTCCGGATACGGTATTGCCCTCAGAATCTGTTCCGGTCAAAGACAACGCACCCGGATTTAACACACCGGAAAACTTTGGAATTGAACGATAGAGTCCGGTAAATGACAACTCAATCGTATTGCCCGGCTGAAGGATTTCCCCCGGATTGGTCACGTTTTTGATCTCTACCGTGATACCTTTCGCGCGGATGACCTGATATGCCACAGCACCTGATTTCGACGTCACCTTAATGATATTATTGCCTTCAAGAAGACGAATCGTATAGCTTCCTTCTTCTCCGTTTTCTTTTGCCTCGCTCCAGTCTGACATCACACTGTTTTGATCGTCATCCGTCGTGACAACAGCTGTTTCCACCCGGGAAATGCCACTGTCTGCCTTGGGTGAAATTTCAAGGCTTCCTTCTCCGTCTTCCTTTAAGAAATAAAAGGTGTCATAATTCCAGCTCCATTCCTTTTCTCCTACAGAGGTCATGCCAACCGTGGAAATATCAGAATCTGTGCTTCCTACATTGACTACAACAACACCGGTCCGCTCTTTAGATAGGGCCGGGAAAAATCCTCCATGGGTCGAAGATCCGGAAACATCCAAGGCACGATAGGTGATGGCAAGAACGGCGGTTCCCTCTTTTTTCCCTGTCAGATCCAGCCAGTTCCTGCTTCCATTCGTATGGTTATCTTTTACCTCATCAATGGTTACGACATCCTCTCCGGAAAGAATCTGATAATCAAAATCCGGCTCAATCATAATATTTCCGACATCGCTATTGATGATCTGCCAAATCCGGTAAGAACGAAGGCGGAAGGTCTCTCCTTTCATAAGCTTAAGGGAATTTGCTGCATTGACATTCATCACCATATCTGCCTCATCCCTTGTTTCCACTGTCGATCCCAGTTCCCCCTGATGGCTATGGATATCTGTCCGGTCAGGAAGGACCGTCATCTTTTCGTTTTCTACATCTGCCGAAGTGAAATAGCCGGCTTTTGTCACATATCCCTCCTGGCTGACACGATAAGTGTAGCTTCCACCTCCCGGTGCAATATAATAGCTCCATGCCACCAGACCGTCTCCAGCGTCCTCCTTGGAAATCTCTTTGATCTTCTTATCATTGAAATTATTTATCTGATAGTATACCGAAACCTCTGCTTCCTTTTGTGCCATGACCGAAATCTTGGATCGGGCCGGCATCGCTAAGGTCCATGAAAGCCTTGTCGCAGCCTTGGCAAGAGTCGCGTTCGCTTTTGAGCCAAAATTCAACTCATACTTATCTGCCACTTCCTCTGTTGGATAAAGAAAATAGTTATATACGCAGGCATTCCCCCGTGCCGGCAGCATATAAGGATAATAGGTCATCCCATTGGTATCCTTAAATGGCTCTCCCGGCTGTGCCGTAACATTATATTCCATGCACTGCACCTGTGTGGTATATTCCTCTTTCTCCAGATATCTGCTTCCATCCACCTTGGACGAGCATGCGAGCGTGATAAATCTTAAATAAACGCTGTCCGTATCATATCCGCTCTGGGTCACATTTTCTGAAAGTGGGAACGTCATGCACATTCCACCATATTCTTTTTGGTATTTCTCTGCTTCCTCATCATATCCAAAGGCGCGATAGCTGTAAGTCCCCTCTTCCAGCTCTGCCTCATAGACACGATATCCTTCGGCATTGATGGCTCCGCCGGACAATACGATCTTGTTCTCGCTGTCATAGGTATCTATCCCGGTTCCTTCCTCTCTCCCGGTAGTCTGATACAGCTCCAGTACCGGATTTTTCCCGGCTCCCAGAGAATCGCCTCCGACATAAAAGGTAATGGTTTCTTTTTCCTTCTCCTGTGCTCTAACGGTTCCGGCTCCGCCAAGTGCTGACATCAGTCCTGTGCCAAAAAACAGCGCCGCGACGGTCAGTACGAATAACAGAATCCGTTTCTTCCAAGTTACATTTGTTTTCATTTTTTCTCCTTTCTTTTCCCTACATTCTTTCTTGTTACTATTCACAGCTCTGCTGTTCATAGCAACAAAATGCACATACCGAAGGCACACAGAGTGCAAATACTCCCTTCGGTCGTAT
>CADBUD010000226.1 GCA_902797785.1 uncultured Lachnospiraceae bacterium | reverse complement strand
TTTTGTTCATGAGTCGCGCCGGATTTTGGTCGCTGAAAGCGACATTTTCCTTACAAAATCCGTTTCCTATCTCTTCGTATGATCCAGCAAATCTTCCATCTGATGTAATCCGCACTCTGTCTGCTCTCCCGTTTCCATATCCTTTACCCGGACTACTCCTTTGGTAATCTCATCACTTCCAATAATGACGGTCTTTTTTGCTCCAATCTTATTCGCGTATTTCATCTGTGCCTTTACGCTCCGGTCCATATAATCGGTCTCGACGATATGTCCTTTCCTTCTCAGCTCATATACGATCTGATATGCCTTTGCCCGGGCTTCTTTTCCTAAGATCCCAACATAGAGCTCCAGCGGTTTTTCCGGCTCCAGCTCTACCCCTTCTTTCTCAAGGAAATATAGAATCCGCTCGATTCCCATACCAAACCCAACGGATGGAATATCCTGTTTTTCATCAATCTCATGAACCAGCCCGTCATATCGTCCGCCTCCGCAGAGCGTAAAGCCCTCTGAATTGACAAATTCAAATACGGTCTTGGTATAATAATCCAGTCCCCGGACGATTCCCGTATCGACTTCATAAGGAATCCCAAGCTCCTCTAGCAGTGACTTTAATTCCTCAAAATGCTCCCTGCATTCCTCATCCAGGTATTCAATCGTCCTTGGCGCATTCTTTACGATTTCTTTACACCCTTCTACCTTACAGTCGATGACACGCAGAGGATTTTTCTGCATCCGCTCCCGACAGGTCTCACAAAGTCCATCCTCATGTTCTTTTAAATAGGACAGCAATGCTTCATTATATGTCTTACGGCAATTTTTACAACCAATGCTATTGATATGAAGAACCGCATCCTTTAACCCAAGCTCTCGAATCAGGGAGGTAATCAGGGTGATCAGCTCTACCTCCGCCAACGGACTCTCGCTTCCGATAAATTCGACGCCAAATTGATGGTGCTGACGCAGTCTTCCGCTCTGCGGCTTTTCATACCGAAACGCCGGTGTGACATAGAACAGCTTCGTCGGTGCCGGATCTGCATACATATTATGCTCAAGGTAAGCCCGGATTGCGCCTGCCGTTCCCTCCGGCTTTAACGTAATGCTGCGGTTCGATTTATCTTCAAACGTGTACATTTCCTTTTGGACCACATCCGTCGTTTCTCCCACTCCCCTTTGAAACAATACGGTATGTTCAAATACCGGAGTGATGATTTCCTTCATGTGATACTCTTCTGCCAGCTTTCTGGCTTTTTTTTCAATGATGGTACGCTGATGCATCATCTTCCCGTACCAGTCCTGAACGCCTCTTGGTGCTTTGGTAATCATATTTCTTCCTGCCTTTTCTTATCATATTAAAAAAACAACGATTTTATTATAACACACTTTCTGTAGATAAGACAATACGTTTCCTGTCAATCATTTCTTCTGTCCTCTCCAGATAATTTTTAACGTCTTTTACATTTTCTACCCGAAGGATTCTTCCTCCTTCAAGCAAAAATTTACTCATTGCTCCGGCTCCTGCCGCGAAAATATTCTGCCTCTCCTCCATGATCAGGATATTATAGATTCCTTCTTTTCCTTCTTTCGCAAAACCTATATTTTCCAGATTGCCCTTCATGTTTTTTTGACGATATAAATAATATGGATTCAGAGAAAGTTCCTTCGCGGTATCCATTGCCAGGCTCATCATCTTCTCTGCCAGCAGCTCTTCCTCCCGGTCTGCTCCGTTCCTTTTCTCTTCCTGTTCTTTTCTGCTTTCCAGGATCTGATTCCATTTGGAGGCCCGCTTCACCGCCATGGAATGTATGGTCAGATTGTCCGGGGAAAGCTTTTTTATCTCCTCCATGGTATGCGCGATTTCTGCCATCCCCTCATTGGGAAGTCCCAGAATCAGGTCCATATTGATATTATCAAATCCATGCTCCCTTGCCATTTCAAAACACCGGATGGTCTGCTCCACCGTGTGACGCCGCCCGATATAATCCAGCGTTCTCTGATTCATGGTCTGTGGATTGATGGAAATTCTGCTGACTGGAAACGTTTTCATGACCGAAAGCTTTTCCTCTGTAATACTGTCCGGTCTTCCTGCTTCTACCGTAAATTCCAGCAGACCCTCGTGATAGAACGTATCCGACAATTTGCCAAGCAGCATCTTTAGCAGATCTGCCGGCAGGGAAGTCGGCGTTCCCCCACCGATATAAATCGTGGAAATTTCTTCTTTCTTAAGCTGTCCCGCCAAAAAATCCAGTTCCAAAAACAATGCCCGGATATAATCCTCCATCCGGTCCTTCCACTGCAGGATGGGGTAAGATGTGAACGAACAATACAGGCATGTCGTCGGGCAAAAAGGAATTCCTATGTAGAGGCTATATTTTCCTTTTACCCTTTCCATGATTTCTTTTTCTTTCTGCGCAATGGAAAGCCCCAGCTTCGTTTTTTCCTCTCCGATCAAATAGGTCTTTTTCATCACCTGTTCTGCCTGACTAAGAGAGCTTCCGGACTCGAGCAGGTCAGAAATAATTTTCACCGGCCGGATTCCTGTCAGTGTTCCCCAGGAAAGCGTTCTCCCTGTTGCATTAGAAAGCATCTTATATACAGCGCGCTTTAGTATGTTTTTTGTTTCCTTTCGGTTCTCATAGTCGATGTTCCATTCTGCCACCTGATGAAAAAAAGACGGTACGACTCCATCGGCTCCCTCCTGATAATCCATGGATATCTTTAGCTGATGGCTTAAATACTGAACCCTTCCTTCCATCAGGCACTGTGCCCCTTCATATTTATCCTTCGCCTCCGGCGTAATAATCTCCACCGTTTCCTGTGGGTAAAATGCCCGGATCAAATGGTAGATATCATATTCAAAATTTGCCTCATTGAGCTTGATCTTAATCATTTTTCTTTTCCTTTCTAAGGAACTGTTT
>CADBUD010000225.1 GCA_902797785.1 uncultured Lachnospiraceae bacterium | reverse complement strand
TACGACCGAAGGGAGTATTTGCACTCTGTGTGCCTTCGGTATGTGCATTTTGTTGCTATGAACAGCAGAGCTGTGAATAGTAACGAAAAGCTTGCGTTTACCGTGTGGAAACAAGAACTCTCTCTTGAAAATAAATAAAACTTTGTTATAATAAAAAATGTCGAAAAAGAGAAAAACAAGAAACGAATGAATTCGTTTCCTATCATATGAAAAACGCAGATCAAAGCTCAGGAGAGAAAACTATGCAGGAAAAAACGACAAAATATCACATAGGAGTCGATGTAGGCTCTACGACGACCAAAATTGCAGTCTTAGAAAAAGGAACTCTGATTTTCCAAAAATATATCCGTCACTTCGCAAAACAGCGGGAAAGTATTATCGGGCTGTTAGAAGAGGCCGGACAAATCATAAAAAACCATTCCGTAAAGATTTGTATGACCGGTTCCGGTGCCAAGACTCTGGCAGAAAAGCTGAATCTGCCGTTTACCCAGGAGGTCGTAGCCAATTCCATGGCGTTGAAAAAGCAATATGGAAAAATCGGGACAGCCATTGAGCTTGGTGGGCAGGATGCCAAAATTATCTTCTTTCGGGAGGATGAAAAAGGTGAGCCAAAGGTCTTTGACATGAGAATGAACGGAAGCTGTGCCGGTGGAACCGGTGCGTTCATTGATGAGGTCGCTGCCGTTTTGGGAATCCCGGCGGTCAAGATGAACGAAATGGCAGAACAGGGGAGCAGTGTATATGATATTTCCGGCCGTTGCGGGGTCTTTGCCAAAACAGATATCCAGGCCTTATTAAATCAGGGCGTCAAAAAAGAGGATATCGCCTTGTCGAGCTACCACGCCATTGCCAAACAGACGATCGGAGGACTTTCCCAGGGACTTACCATCAAGCCACCGGTTGCTTTTGAAGGTGGTCCGCTGACCTTCCATCAGAGACTGGGAAAGGTCTTTGCTGAGAGACTTTCTTTAAAAAAAGAAGAAATCCTGATACCGGAGCATCCGGAAATGATGGTAGCCTATGGTGCGGCACTGAGCTTGTTTGAATTACATCGCAATGCGGGGGAATATTCCTTAGAAAAACTGACCGCACAGTTTCAGGCATTGTCTCAAGAGAAGGAGCAGGGCGAAGAGGCGGGGCAGCTTTATTTTGAATCTCCGAAGGAATATCAGAAATTTCAAAAAAGAAATCCCAAGAAAGAGATACCGGATGTCAGACCAAAGAAGGGAGAAATCGTAAGAGTCTATTTGGGGATTGATGCCGGGAGTACGACGACCAAGCTGGTCTTGATGAATGAACAGGAAGAAATCGTCGATTCGTTTTATTCCTCCAATGAAGGAAATCCACTGACAGTAGCCAAAAAAGCCCTGCTTGAGATGTATGATAAATATGAAAAAGCCGGAGCAAAGCTTCAAATCATCGCAGCAGCTTCGACTGGATATGGAGAGTTTCTGTTTTCCAAGGCATTCCAAACTGAGGCACATATTGTGGAAACGGTGGCTCATGCGCTTGCAGCGTCGAAATATGTCGATGATCCAAGCTTTATCCTAGATATTGGTGGTCAGGATATGAAGGCGATCTGGCTGGAGCATGGGATTATTACCAATATCGTAGTCAACGAGGCCTGCTCCTCTGGCTGTGGTTCTTTCTTAGAGAATTTCGCCAAGACCTTACATATTAAAACCGGGGAAATTGCGGCGGCAGCTTTTTCTTCCCAAAGCCCGGCAAAGCTGGGCAGCCGCTGTACGGTCTTTATGAACAGCAGCATCATTACCGAACAGAGGAATGGAAAACAGCCGAATGACATCATGGCAGGACTTTGCCGTTCGATCATTGAAAACGTTTTTACCAAGGTTATTCGGGTTCCCAATATTGATTCTCTGGGAGAAACCATTGTCGTACAGGGGGGGACCTTCCAAAATGATGCGGTGCTTCGGGCAATGGAGCAGTATGTCGGGAAGCGGATCATCCGTGCGCCATATGCCGGATTGATGGGAGCTATCGGTTCGGCGTTGACAGCAAAGGAATGTGCGAAAAATCCGGAGTTTCAGCCAAGCTTTTTAACCTATGAACAGCTAAAGGACTTTACCTTTACCCAGGAAGCCAATTCTCCATGTCCATATTGCACCAATCACTGCAACCGGACCATCCTTACTTTTTCCACCGGAGAGAGCTGGGTGACGAACAACCGCTGCGAAAAGGGAGAAGTCCTGGGAGATCCTAAGGATCAGAAAACGAGAGAGCGGCTCCGCAGCATCATGGATCAAACGAAGAAGCCGGCCAATTTATACGAAATCAGGAAAAAGCTGCAGGAGAAAGAATATCCTTACGAGCAGCTGCAATCGACGCAGGATACCGTGATCGGTCTGCCAAGAGTCTTGAATTTCTGGGAGGGGCTTCCTTTCTTTACGACCTTTTTTAAAGCCTTGGGATATCCGGTCAAGGTCTCCCCAATCAGCACAAGAGAGATCTACGAAAATGGGATCCACGCCGTGCCGTCCGATACAGAATGTTTCCCGGCAAAACTGGTCCATGGACATATCCGGGAACTGATTCGACTCTCCGTCGATCGGATTTTTATGCCGTCGATCGTCGTGATGCCATCCGAAAATACAGAGGAAACGAGCTTTTCCCGCTGCGCACTGGTAAAAGGATATCCCATCGTAATCCATAATTCGGACAATCCGCAGGAAGAGAGCGGAGTGATGTTCGATGCACCGTATTTTTACTGGTATACCGATCGTGACAGGGAGAAACAGCTCTGCCAGTATATGAAAGAGACCTATGGGACAGAACCGTCACTTACCAGACAGGCGATTGCCTTTGCTGACCGGGCACAGAAACAGTTCGACCGTGAGCTCAAGGAAATGGGGCAAAAGGTCATTGACGAGGTAACGAAAAAAGATGGCTTTGCTGTGGTAATGGCCGGACGTCCTTACCACAACGATCCCTTGATCAATCATGAGCTTCCGGAGCTTTTAGTCAGTATGGGCGTTCCTGTCCTGACCGCTGACAGCCTGCCGGATCTTCCGAAGGTAGAGCTTCGCAAATCCAGAATTGATATCGTAAATAATTTCCATGCACGGGTCTTGGGAAGCAGCATTTTGGCAGCGCAGAACCCGCATTTGGAAATGATTCAGATTGTGAGCTTTGGCTGTGGACATGACGCGGTGTTGTCGGATGAAGTGGTCCGTATGATGAAGGAAATCAGTGGAAAATCTCCGTTGATTCTCAAGGTGGATGAAAGCGATGCACAGGGACCGCTGCGCATCCGGGTTCGGTCCTTTGTGGAAACGATTGAGAGAAAACGAAAGAAGCACATCAAATCCAAGGTAAGGGATTTGTCCGATCCATACCCGGTCAAATTTACAAAAAAAGAAAAGAAAGAAAAAATCGTGCTGGTGCCGAACAGCTCTCATGCTTTTTGTCAGGTCATGTCAGCGGCATTCCGCTCCCAGAAGATCAAGACCGTTCCGTTGGAAATCGGGCGGGAGGAGGCAATCCGTCTTGGAAAGAAATATACACACAATGATATCTGCTTTCCGGCACAGATCGTCATAGGAGAAATCTTAGGAGCGCTGGAAAGTGGAACATATGACAAAAATGAGGTCGCTGTCGCCATGGCGAAATATTTGGGCTGCTGCCGTCTGCCGCATTATGCGACTCTGCTTCGAAAGGCATTGGATGATGCCGGCTATGAAAATGTGGCTATCATGACGAATGATGATGTGGATTATCATCAGATGCACCCGGGCTTTAAGATCAATGCCCAATCCCTGCTCCGTATCTCGATAGCACTGCCGATGATCGATACCCTGGAGGAAATCCTTCGGAAAATCCGGCCATATGAAAGAAAAGAGGGAAGTGCAGATGCAGCCTTCGAAAAAGGAATGGAGTATCTTTCCGAGGGAATCGCAAAGCATGGGACGTTTGGAGCCATCCGGGGATTCAAAAAGGCATTGCGGTGCCTGTCTCAGGTAGAGTATGATGATTCAAAAAAGAAGCCGACGGTGTTGATTGTAGGAGAATATCTATTGAATTTCCATCCGGGCGCAAATGGGGATATTGAACGGTATCTGGAAAATAATGGCTTTGAAATTATTGAAGCCAAGATGACCGACGTTATCCAGAAATCGTATTTTTGCCAGAACAAGCAGATCCAGGAATTTAAAGTGGAGAGGGACAAAAATACGAGGTTTTGGTCCAAGGTGGCCAATGTCTTTTTCTCTGCGGCGCATCATTTGACGGATTACCTGGCAAGAGGAGAGAAATTACACGAAACATCTGTTCTTCTGGATGATCTTTCCAAAGAAAGCGATCCGGTCATCCATCATACGTTTGATACCGGAGAAGGAATCCTGATTCCGGCAGAAATCATCCATCATGCAAAGCATGGGTGCCGGAACTTCGTAATCTTGCAGCCATTCGGATGTCTGCCGAACCATGTCATAGGAAGGGGCGTCTGCAAAAAGTTAAAGGAAATGTTCCCGGACATCGAGCTTCTTCCGCTGGATTATGATCCGGATGTCAGCTTTGCGAATATTGAAAACCGCCTGCAGATGTTGGTGATGAATCAGCAGGAGGAGGAACGCCGGCAGTTTGATGCAGAAGAGGAGGATGACGCAGAGGAGCGACAAAATCGTTTTCAACGAGGAGCATAACCGTAAGGAAAAAAAGCACAAAACACTAGGGTGTTTTGTGCTTTTTTTTGTGCAAAAATTTTCGTGTAAAAAGTTGACTAATGGTCACTTTTGTGCTATATTAAATGACATCAGGAAAATAAATGACCAAGAGTCATTTTTGAAAAACATTATCAATAGAAAGGTTGTGAATTATCATGATTCAGATTGGAAAGTGGATCACAAAGCACAGGGTTCTGATTTTGATCATAGGAGTCCTGCTTTTGATTCCGTCCGTCTTCGGTTATTTAAAGACTAAGGTGAATTACGATCTTCTTTCGTACCTGCCGGAACGACTGGAGACAGTAGCAGGGCAGGATATCCTGGTGGATGAGTTTGGCATGGGAGCGTTCTCCATGGTAATTGTAGAGGACATGGACAAAAAGGACGCGGTCAGGCTGGAACAGGAGATGGAGGAGGTAGAGCATGTTTATGATGTCCTCTGGTACGATGATTTTTCTGATATTACTGTACCGGTCGAGATGATGCCAAAGGATCTTCGGGAAGCTTTTTTTAAGGGAGACGCAACGATGATGATCGCACTGTTCGATCAGACGACTTCCGCGGATGAGACGATGAATGCTGTGACAAAGCTTCGCAAGATCGTGACAAAAAATGTCTACCTAAGCGGGATGTCCGGAGTTGTTACGGATATTAAGGATCTGGCGTTAAAGGAACTGCCAGTCTATGTTGTGATTGCAGCGGCTCTGACTCTTCTGGTATTATTGCTTTTTATGGATTCATTTGTGACGCCGTTCATATTCCTTTTGACGATAGGAATTTCGGTCATCTACAACTTAGGAAGCAATATTTTTCTGGATGATGTTTCCTATATCACCCAGGCCTTAGCCGCTGTGATGCAGCTGGCCGTGACAATGGATTACTCGATTTTCCTGCTGGAAAGCTTTGAAGCGAACAAGGAGCGGTATCCGGGAGATAAGATTCGGGCGATGTCCCATGCGATTTCCAATACCTTTGTTTCGGTTTCCAGCAGCTCGCTCACAACGATCGCCGGATTTGCGGCACTTTGTGTCATGACATTCAAGCTGGGTGCCAATCTGGGAATTGTTATGATGAAAGGAGTGGCGATTGGAGTCATTGTCTGTGTCACCATTCTTCCGGGATTGATCTTAGCCTTTGACCCACTGATCGAAAAGACGACCCATAAGAGCCTGATTCCAAGCCTGGATGGGGTCTCCAAATTTATTGTAAAACACAGATATATTGCTTTGTTGATTTTTTTGGTGATCCTGGTTCCGGCAGTATATGGAAACAGTCACTATGAGATTTATTATAATATTGATAAAGGACTTCCGGATACCTTAGAGAGCGCCGTGGCAAATCAAAAGCTTCAGGAAACGTTCGATATGAGCACCGTCCATATGGTTTTGTTAAAGGATGGTCTTACCTCCAAAGAAAAGACCGAGATGATGAAGCAGATCGAGGAGGTAGATGGAGTGAAATGGGCTCTGGGGATCAATACCCTCTTAGGAGCCGGACTTCCGGAGGAGATGGTTCCTAAGGAATTGTCGTCAAAGCTGAAAAATGAAAATTATGAGCTGGAGTTTGTCTGCTCGGACTACTCCTCAGCAACGGATGAGTGCAACGCCCAGCTGGCCAAAATCAATCAGATTGTCAAGGGCTATCAGGAGGATGCCATGATCATTGGAGAGGCACCGCTGATGAAGGATCTTCAGGATACGACGGATGTGGATCTGAAAAATGTCAATTATCTTTCCATTGCAGCGATTTTCCTGATCATCCTTGTTACATTTAAATCCATAAGTATTCCGGTCATCTTAGTTTCCGTCATAGAATTTGCCATTGCATGCAACATGGCAGTTCCTTATTATATGCACACGCCGCTCGCGTTTGTGGCCGGCATCGTCATTGGTACGATACAGCTTGGAGCGACGGTAGACTATGCGATTTTAATGACGAACCGCTATTATAAAGAACGGCTAAAAGGGAAGGATAAAAAAGAAGCTGTTGCCATTGCGCATCAGACCTCGATCAAATCCATCATTACCAGTGGAATGGGATTTTTCGCAGCGACGTTTGGCGTTTCCATGTACACCGGAATCGACATGATCGGATCGATCTGCACATTATTGGCAAGAGGAGCACTGATCAGTACAGTGACGGTAATCTGCCTGCTGCCGGCCTTGTTGTATGTATTTGATGGACTTATTATTCATTCTACATGGAATATGATCAAAGCCGGAGTAGGAAAGAAAAAGGAAGGGCATGTAGTAAAAAATAATGCAGTCACCGAGACACACTAAAAAGGGGAGACTACAGTATAAAATGAAGCGCACGGATCTTGGAAGGAAAATGTCGCTTTTAGCAATCAAAATCCGGTGCAGCTCATGAACAGAACGGCAAGTCCTTTCGTTCATGAGCATATTTGATGTGATTTCATCGCATGGCACTTTTGACCCCAACATCATGTGATAGGAGGAAATATATTATGAATAGAAATAGAAAATCATGGAAAAAAATTGCAGCAGTTGGATTGAGTGGAGTTCTTGCGACCGGAGTGGCAGCAGGAGGAATCTCATATGATTATAATAAAAATTATGTTACCGTCATAGCGGCAGAAGAAAAAAGTAAGGTGAACGAAGAAACAGAGCAGACAAAGAATACGCAAAACACCTTTGGTGCCTCCGAGAGCGAGGGAGTGTCCAAGGAGGAGACGGTTTATGTGACCATGGATCCGGATGGTTCCCCGACAGATGTTATTGTTTCTGACTGGCTGAAAAATTCAGGAGGAGCAGGCGCAGTAAAGGATTCCTCTGACCTGTCGGATATCGTAAATGTCAAGGGAGAGGAGACCTTTACCCAGAATGGTTCCGGATTGACGTGGAATACGGAAGAAGAGGATATTTACTATCAGGGAAAGACGAATCAAGAGCTTCCGGTCGGGGTGAAGATTACCTACAATCTGGATGGAAAGGAGATTTCTCCATCAGAACTCGCAGGAAAGAGCGGAAAGCTTCAGATTACGATCAAATACACGAACCAATCCAAACAGATGATCACCATCGATGGAAAGGAGGAAGAAATCTATACGCCGTTCACGATGGTGACGGGCATGATCCTTCCGGTGGATACATTCAGCAATGTTACCGTCGATCATGGCATGATGTTCTCCGAGGGAGATAATGATATCGTCGTTGCATACGGGATGCCGGGCTTAAAAGAGAGCCTGGATTTAGAAAATATCGATCTTGGTCTGGATGATGATCTGGACATTCAAAAGCTTCAGAATAAAATGAACGATACGGTCACAATTACAGCAGATGTCACAAACTTCTCCATGAAACAGACCTACAGCGTAGCAGTTTCCGATACCTTCGGGGATATGGATCTTGATCCGGATAAATTAGAAGATACAGAAAAGCTCGATGACGCCGTGGATGATCTGACAGATGCCGTGACAAAGCTGGTCAACGGAAGTGAAAAAATCGAAAAGAACTTACAGAAATTAGATGACAGCTTTTCTGAATATGCCGAAGGGGTAAAGAAGCTGGATGACGGTGCCGGAGAATTGAATGACGGTGCCAAAAAGCTGGAGGATGGAAGCAAAAAACTGGATGATGGAGCAGAAACCTTAAAAAATGGAGCTAAAAAATTAGATGATGGAGCGGATTCCTTACAGGATGGAGCAAAAAAACTAGATGATGGAGCGTATTCCTTACAGGATGGAGCCAAGAAATTGAATCACGGAGCAGAGTCCCTAAAGGATGGAGCTAAAAAGCTGGATGACGGTGCCGAAACCTTAAAAAGCGGATCAAAGAAGTTAGATGACGGGGTCGGAACCTTAAAGAGCGGGGCAAAAGCATTGGATGAGGGAGCCGGAACCTTAAAAAGCGGGGTAAAAACGCTAAAGACCGGAGCAGAAAGTCTGAATCGTGGAGCAGGGGATCTTTCCGGTGGGATTGCGCAGCTGGCTAATGGATCAGAAAGCTTAAAGAGCGGAAGCGCAGAACTATCCTCAGGAACAGAAAGCGTGAAGTCCGGAGCCAAGAGCCTGAAGACGGGATTAACTTCCTATCTGGATGGAGCCAAGAATCTATCAGATGGTCTGAATACCTTACAGCAGAAGCTTGGCGGAGCCGGAAAGCTGACAGAGAATTTCCAGACCTATGGAGCAGGGCTTGATAGCTATATCTCAGGAGTGAACGGAGTATTCTCCCAGGAGAATATAGCTTCCTTGAATGGAATGGTTCAGGGAATTGGCAGCCTGAATACCGGATTGACCCAGGTAAAGGGCGGTATCCAGAGCATTCATGAGGGCGTAGGAGCCTTGACGGCATATTCCGGAGCAATCGAGGGATATCAGGCGGTGCTGGCAGGATTGATGCAGACAACAGAGGATGAAGCCGTAAAAGCACAGATTCAGGGAATCATGACCTATCTTGGAACGGCAAATGCAGTTTCGGCAAATGTTTCCGGTGCTACGGCAGAAGAGGGCGCAATCATCGGAGGCTTGAACCAGGCGATTCAGGGAACCAGTCCGGAATCGACGGCCAAGCTTGCCGGAATGCTTTCTCAGGATAAGCTGAATGAACTGAGTGCAGGTGGAACGGCTCTTTTGGCCAACTATTCCAAGTTGAGCGAAGCGGCAGCGGGAATCGATGCAGCAGTGTCCCAATTGGCAGAGGGAGGGAATACCCTGGTTGCCAATAATGAAGCCCTGCGGACCGGGGCTGGAAGTCTGGCAGAAGGAGCAGAACAGCTGGATGCCGGAGCCAAAGCACTGGATGCCGGTATTTCTACTTTAAATCAAGGTCTTGGAACAGTAAAGACTGGAGCAGAAACACTTTATACCGGAACCAAGAGCCTGAAAAAAGGAAGCAGTGACCTGTATGATGGTTCTGAGAGCCTGAAAAAAGGAAGTGCTGATCTTTACAATGGAACCAAGACCCTAAAAAAAGGAAGCAGTGATCTGTACGATGGAACCAAGAGCCTGAAAAAAGGAAGCAGCGATCTTTATGATGGAACTAAGAGCCTGAAAAAAGGAAGCGATGACCTGTATGATGGAATCAAGACATTAAAGGGAGGAACAGAGGATCTCTATGATGGTACCAAAACCTTAAAGAAAGGAACCAAAGATCTGTATGACGGAACAGAAACCTTAAAAAATGGAACCGGGGATCTGTACGACGGCAGCAAGACATTATCCTCCGGAACGCAGACCCTAAAAGATGGAACCAGTAAGCTGTGGGATGCGACCGGTAAGGTGGATGATGGAATTTCCAAGCTTTCCAAAGGTTCCTCCAAGCTCGCCGATGGAATGGAAGAGTTTGAAGAAGAAGGAATCGATGAACTGACAGAAAAAGTCGATAAATCTGAAACAGCCATGTCAACCTTAAGCGCCAGACTTCGCGGTGTGATCAACGCCTCCGAAGATTACAAGAGCTTTGCGGGAATAGATAAGGGGATGGATGGAAAAGTAAGATTTGTCATGACAACAGACCGGATTGAAACAGAAGAGTAAGAGAGCATCAACGTTTTGGAGAATACAGCGATGGGAAAAGTAGAAGAAAAAAAACGATTAAAAAAAGAAGCCATTTTAGCCTCAGCGTTCCAGCTGTTTACTGAACAGGGAATCAATGATACATCTGTTGCTGACATTGTAAAGCATGCAAGTCTTGGAAAAGGAACCTTTTATCTGTATTTTAAAGATAAATTTGACTTGCGGGATAAGCTGATTGCCAGAAAAGGAAGCGCGGTCTTTGATCAGGCCTATGAAGATTTAAAGAATCGGGATATGCCGGAATTAGAGGACTGCATCCTTTCCCTGGTAGACAATATTTTAGACCAGCTGGAGAAAAATCCGATGCTGCTGAGATTTATTTCAAAAAATTTAAGCTGGGCGGTGTTTTCTAATATTCGGATCGCGGAAATGGACGGAAGGAACTGCATGGATATTTTTGAAGATATGATCCAACGGTATGGAAGAACATTCCGAAATACAAAGATGATGATTTATTTTATCGTAGAGCTTGTCAGTTCTGCCTGCCATGATGTGATTTTATATCATTCACCGGTGTCCTTAGAGGAACTAAAGCCGGAGCTGTTTACGACAATCCGAGGAATCATATTACAGTTTGAAGTAAAATGAAGTTTCTGCTGCACATGTGATTTCATCGCATGGCACTTTTGCCCCCAACATCATAAAAAAGTTTTCTGCCCAACATTACTGGCAGAAAACTTTTTTTCATGATTCATAGTCCTCTTCCCGGCATTCGGATTTCCCCCTGCTTCGCAGCTCTCCCGGCGCATTCGCGCCTGAAATCCTCATACTGGGAGGGGTTCTAAGCTTCACAGCAGTAACATCAAATCGACTGTGAATAGTAACAACTTTTTCATAAAAAATAGAAGAACATCAAAAAAAGAGAAGAAAAACGGAAGAAGTTGTGGTATAATAGATTATACTCGTTTGTAAAATCAGTAGATAGGGGGTTCTATGGAGGAACAGGAGGTCATTTTATGAAGATTCAAAAACGAAGGCGGCAGATTTTGATTTTCGCGGCTTTTCTGGTGCTTTCTGTATTTTTGCCCCAGAAGAGAATCGCAGCGGCAGCAGAACCATTGTATACCTATGCTCTCCCGGAAAAAAAGAATGAGAGCAGAGAATTATTGCAGGAATATCTCTCCAGACTTTTTTATCCAGAGACCCGATCCGTAAGTACGGAAAAAAAACTGGCCAATTACGGAACCTCTGCGGCCAGCAGGATGACGAACAAAGAGAAAAAGCTCTATACGCTTCTCAAAAACAGAATCAAAAAAATCGCATCGGGAAAAATCAGCAGCACGGCTATTCCAGTCATAGATGGGAGCCTGATCCGCAGCTTGAGCCAGTCCGGCTTCGAACGGATCGTTAACTATCTGATGGTTGATTGTCCATATGAATTGTACTGGTTCGACAAGACCAAGGGAGTTTCCATTGGCAGCGGCCTGATTTCTTATATTAAGTTCTCCGTGGCGAGTGATTATCAGGGGGCCAACGAGTACAGCGTAAATTCGATGGATGTAAAACGAGCAAAAAAAGCGATAGCAAATGCGAAAAGCATCATTCAGAAAAATGAGAAAAAGAGCGATTTCCAAAAGCTTGAGGCATACAAAAACGCAATCTGCCGTCTGGTGGAATACAATGACCTTGCAGCCAGTATGTTGACATATTCCGGAATCGGCATCGATCCATGGCAGCTGGTCAATGTTTTTGACGGGGATGCTTCGACCAATGTTGTCTGTGAAGGATATGCAAAAGCATTTCAGTATCTATGTGACAACACCGCCTTCATGGGAAATATCAAGTGCCGCATTGTGACGGGAGACTTTTCTTCTACAGTTTCTAATTATACCGTGAGTAGTGGGCCACATATGTGGAATGTGGTAAAAATGGACGATGGAAGAAACTATATGGTGGATCTTACCAACATTGATGGGGAAGATGAAATCGCGGACCGGCTGTTTTTGACAGGCACCCAGGGGAGTATCGACGGCGGCTATTTATTTACGGTAACACAGAACGGCAATACCTATTATATCCGTTACCGTTATGATTCAGAT
>CADBUD010000224.1 GCA_902797785.1 uncultured Lachnospiraceae bacterium | reverse complement strand
GGAAGATTTGGAGAGTTTGGCGGACAATATATTCCGGAAACTCTGATGAATGAGATTATACAGTTAGAACAGAAATACGAATATTATAAAAAGGATCCGGAATTTCAAGCGGAACTTAGCCGTCTGTTAAAAGAATATGCAGGTCGTCCATCGTTATTATATTACGCAGAGAAAATGACAAAGGATCTAGGTGGAGCCAGGATTTATTTTAAGAGGGAGGACTTAAATCACACAGGTTCCCATAAAATCAACAATGTATTAGGTCAGGTGCTGCTAGCAAAATACATGGGAAAAACCAGAGTGATCGCAGAGACCGGAGCCGGACAGCATGGTGTGGCGACAGCGACAGCAGCGGCGTTATTGGGGCTGGAATGTGAAATCTATATGGGAAAACTAGATTGTGAACGTCAGGCATTAAATGTGTATCGAATGGAGCTTTTAGGAGCGAAGGTCCATCCGGTAGAGACGGGAACAATGACACTAAAAGATGCAGTAAACGAAGCGTTTAAGGAATGGACGGCGAGAGTTGATGATACCCTTTATGTGCTTGGCTCCGTGATGGGACCACACCCGTATCCAACGATTGTCCGTGATTTTCAGAGTGTGATCAGCAGAGAGGCAAGGGAAGAAATCCTAGAACGGGAAGGACAGCTTCCGGCAGCGGTCATTGCCTGTGTTGGCGGCGGCAGCAATTCGATGGGGATGTTCTATCATTTTATCAAAGATGAATCGGTAGAGCTGATTGGATGTGAAGCGGCAGGATTGGGCGTAGATCATCCGAAAAATGCAGCGACAATCGCAAATGGCAGACTTGGCATTTTCCACGGGATGAAATCCTTATTCTGCCAGGATGAGTTTGGACAGATTGCGCCGGTCTATTCGATATCCGCAGGACTGGATTATCCGGGAATCGGACCGGAACACGCATACTTACATCAGACCAAAAGAGCGAGCTATGTTCCGGTAACTGACGAGGAAGCGGTAGAAGCCTTTGAATACATTGCAAAAACCGAGGGAATTATATGTGCGATAGAAAGTGCGCATGCCGTAGCACATTTGATGAAAATAGCAAAAAACTATAGCAAGGAGGAGAACATCATTGTCTGCCTTTCCGGAAGAGGAGATAAGGATGTTGCTGCCATTGCAAGATACAGGGGGGTTGATCTGCATGAGTAAAATAAAAAAAGCATTTGAAAACGGAAAGGCATTTATTGCCTTTGTTACAGCGGGAGATCCAAATCTGGAGGCGAGTGAAAAAATCATACGGGAGGTGGCAAGAGGCGGAGCCGATTTGATCGAAATCGGAATCCCATTCTCCGATCCAATTGCGGAAGGACCGGTCATTCAAAATGCGAGTGTTCGGGCACTTTCAGCTGGAACAACAACGGACCGCGTTTTCGAGCTGGTAAAAAAGATTCGAAAGGACATCGACCTTCCTATGGTCTTTATGACCTATACCAATCTGGTTTATTCCTATGGAAAAGAAGCGTTCTTTGCGCATTGCAGAGAGCTTTCGATGGATGGGATTATTTTGCCGGATCTCCCTTATGAAGAAAAAGAAGAGCTTCATGACGCAGCAAAAGCAGAGGGAATCGATTTAATTTCAATGATCGCACCGACCTCTGAGGACCGGATTACGAGAATCGCAAAGGAGGCCGAGGGATTTTTATATGTGGTATCATCCCTTGGAGTGACAGGAGTACGAAGTGAGATCAAGACAGATTTAAAGAGTATTTTAGAGGTTGTTCGCACGGCCACCGATCTGCCGGCTGCAGTCGGTTTTGGAATCAGTACACAGGAGCAGGCAAAAAAGATTTCGGCATATTCAGATGGAGTCATTGTTGGAAGCGCCATTGTAAAGTTGATTGAAGCATATGGAGAAGAGGCAGCGCCATATGTTTATGAGTATGTAAAAGGGATGAAAGATGCTGTCACGTCCCAGGAAACGGAATAATCACAAGTAGGAAATATGGAGCATAAGTTGAATCAGAAGAAACATGGTTTAGCTTATGCTCTATTATTGTCTGAAAAATTAAAAAAAAACGAAAAATATTCTATAAAACAATAAAAAAATATAAAAAAAATGAAAAAAATTACAAATATGATATTGAAAAAAATCTAAAGCGTGATATAATACTTAGCTATACCTTGAAAATTTAATATGGAGTAGGGCACACTGAAAAAAATAGAAACCTTCAGGTCTGAATTATTTGAAAAGCAGGTTTAAAATCCCTTTATTTTTGGAACTATGAACATAGTATTTGAGCAAACGACGAAAATACAGATTAACAGGACAGGGGGATAAGCATGTCAGATAAGGAAAACAAACAAAAACGTGGGAAAAATGCAGAGGATATAGACAGAAGCATTAAGAAGATGAAAGAGTTTGAGAGTCCGGAGGTTTTGTACAACGAGTTGATCAATAGTGTCAGGAAGTATCACCCATCTACAGATTTGACCCTGATCGAAAAGGCATATCAGGTCGCTTATGAATCACATAAGACACAGAAGCGAAAATCGGGAGAGCCTTATATCATTCATCCATTATGTGTGGCAATTATACTGGCAGATTTAGAGCTTGATAAAGAAACAATCGCAGCTGGTCTGCTGCACGATGTCGTTGAAGATACTGTGATGACAGAGGAGGAGATAGCAAAGGAGTTTGGGGAAGAAGTTGCCATCCTCGTTGATGGGGTCACAAAGCTTGGAAAACTCAGCTATGATGCAGACAAAGATGAGATTCAGGCAGAGAATTTGCGTAAGATGTTTTTGGCGATGGCAAAAGACATCCGGGTGATTTTGATCAAACTGGCGGACCGTCTGCACAATATGCGTACCTTACAGCATATGAAACCGGAAAAACAAAGGGAAAAAGCACAGGAGACCATGGATATTTATTGTCCGATTGCAAGCCGTCTTGGAATCTCTAAGATAAAGGTCGAGCTAGATGATCTGGCACTAAAATATCTGGAGACCGATGCGTATTATCAGCTGGTCAACATGATTCAAATCAGGAAAAGCGTCAGGGAGAGCTTTATACAGGAGCTTGTGACAAAGGTGAAAGGCTATATGGTAGAAGCCGGGATTGAGGCAAGGGTCGATGGGAGGATCAAGCATTTTTTCAGCATTTATAAAAAGATGAAAAATCAGAATAAGACCATCGATGAAATATATGACCTGTTTGCCGTGCGGATCATTGTAGAGACCGTTCCAGAGTGCTATGCCGCCCTGGGAATCATTCATGAGAAATTCAAACCGATTCCGGGAAGATTCAAGGATTACATTGCCATGCCAAAAGAGAATATGTACCGGTCGCTTCATACGACATTGATCGGACCGCTGGGACAACCATTCGAAATTCAAATCAGAACATACGAAATGCACAGAACAGCGGAATACGGTATTGCAGCTCACTGGAAGTATAAAGAGGCATCGGATGGAAAAAAATCAGACCTCAGTGAAGAAGCCAAGTTGAGCTGGCTCCGCGAAATTTTGGAGTGGCAGAGAGACATGGCAGATAATAAGGAATTTTTAAAGCTCGTAAAAAGTGATTTGGATCTTTTTTCAGAAAGTGTCTATTGTTTTACTCCATCGGGAGATGTCATCAATCTGCCGAACGGTTCTACACCGATCGATTTTGCTTATATGATTCATAGCGCAGTCGGAAACAAAATGATTGGCGCGCGGGTCAACAATAAGCTGGTGAATATCAATTATGAGATAAAGAACGGTGACCGGATCGAGATTTTGACATCCAACAATTCAAGAGGACCGAGCCGTGACTGGCTTGGAATCGTGAAAAGCACGCAGGCAAAAAATAAGATCAACCAGTGGTTCAAAAAAGAACTGAAGGAAGAGAATATCATCCGTGGAAAAGAAGAACTCTTAAAATATTGCAAGTCAAAAGGGATTCCTTCGTCCGATATTTCCAAGACCGCTTATATGGATGTTGTCATGAATAAATATGGATTCAAGGACTGGGATTCTGTGCTTGCGGCAATCGGACATGGGAGTTTAAAAGAGAGCCAGGTCGTTAACCGGATGTATGAAGCCTGGCAAAAGGATCATAAGAGTCCTGTCTCAGATGATGATATTCTGGAGGAAATCGGAGAAAATCTTTCCTCTGGCACTGCCAATCAGCCAAAGGCAAAGAACCGGATTTTGGTGGGAGGAGCTTCTGATGTATCCGTTCGGCTTTCCAAATGCTGTACTCCGCTTCCGGGAGATGAAATTGTAGGATATGTCACACGGGGACATGGAGTGGCGATTCATCGGACAGACTGTCCCAATATCATGCATCTATCCGATATGGAGCGGGAACGGATCAGAGAAGCAGAATGGATTCCTGATGGAATGGAGTTTTCGGCAGAGCGCTATCTGGCGGAGATCAAAATCTATGGGAATAACAGAAAAGGCCTGTTGGTCGATATATCTAAGGTATTTACCGAAAATGATATTGATATTAAATCCATTCATTCAGCGACGAGCAAGAAAGAAATCGCGACCATCTCGGTTTCATTTGAGATCAAGGAGCTAAAGGAATTAAATCAGTTGATTGAGAAGATCCGTATGATTAATTCCGTATTTGATATTGAGCGTTCGGCGAGCTAAAAAGAATAGTCATAATATAGAAAAGAGGAAAAAATGAAAATCAGCAATTATCGGGTAGGCCCGATCATGACGAACTGCTATCTGGCGGTAAACGAAAAAACGAAGGAAGGATTTTTCGTCGACCCGGGAGCAGAACCCGGTCGTTTGATCCGGGAAATCAAAGATAACGATATCATACTGACAGGGATTCTACTGACCCATGGACATTTTGATCATATCATGGCAGTAAATGAACTCCGGGATGAGTTTCAGGTAAAGGTATATGCGAACGAGCTTGAAAAAGAGGTACTGCAGGATGTACGCAGCAATATGAGCAGTGGATATACCACAAAAGCAGATGTATATCTGACGGATGGGGAGGAATTTTCCCTTGCCGGAGTACCAATCAAAATGCTTTCTACTCCGGGGCATACAGTGGGAGGGTGCTGTTACTATCTTGCCGCAGAAGGCATATTGTTCAGTGGAGATACCTTGTTTCATGGCTCCGTTGGAAGAACGGATTTTCCGGGGGGAAGCGCTTCCACGCTGGTGCGGTCGATTCAGGAGAAGCTCCTGGTGCTGCCGGAAGAGACAAAGGTATACCCGGGACATGACAGCCAGACCACGATCCAATTTGAAAAACGATATAATCCATTTGTATCATGAATAAAGTAGGAAAGTATTGAAAAAAGGCAGTATCCAGTGGACGGATATTGCCTTTTGTATGCAAAAAGGATTTAAGAAACAGTTCCTTAGAAAGGAAAAGAAAAATGATTAAGATCAAGCTCAATGAGGCAAATTTTGAATATGATATCTACCATTTGATCCG
>CADBUD010000223.1 GCA_902797785.1 uncultured Lachnospiraceae bacterium | reverse complement strand
CCAAAGGCGCACAGAGTGCAAATATTCCCTTTAGTCGCATTTGTCGCACTACTATTTCCCACCTAAGATGAGGATTTCAGGTGCGAGTGCCCAATCGTATTTCTTCAATATAATCTGCCACTTCCGGCGTGATTTCATCCATAATATAGGTTTTTTCCTTCTGACGTCGTCTTTCAAATTCTTCTCGTATTTCTATATTGGTACGATGCACCTCTTCTTTCAGCTCTCTTGCCGACATCAGCCGACATCCTTCCCCTAAAATAATAATCTGCTCCAATCCATCAGAAGTCGCCACCGTAACAGAATATTTTTTTCCCATTTCATGAGCAGTCTTCTCAATATACTGATCTGCTGTTTCCGCTTCCTTGGTGTACACGATATAAATATTATTATATTTTTGGATATCTCCCGGGTTTCCCTTTACTTTATACGCATCAAAAACCAGAATTAAGGTACAATTTTTATATCCCTGATAATTACTCAGAATTTCCATCAGTTCATTTCTTGCAGCATCAATATTTTTTTCTGCCAGATGTTTCAATTCTTCCCATGCAAAAATAATATTGTAGCCATCCACCAGAAAATACTCCGTTGCCTCTTTCTTCTTTGATTTTCCCTGCTTCTCTTTACGGTACCCATAGCTGTCCCGAAAATTATTTTCCAAATTGCCCACAGGCTTCTCAAATGCATTTCCTCTCTGTATGATTCCTTGTCCGGCTTTTGGAATCCTGCTCTGATCTGCTTCTCTTTTTTTCGAATGATCGATGACCTTCTTTCCCGTTTCCACATGACGCTTGATGGGACCATGCACCCGTTCAAAAATTTCCGCAAGCTCCTTTTCCGTGGCTCCATACTCCGTTTTTTTCTTTGGAGCTGCGGCTTTTTGTTCCGGTGAGATGACTTCCCATTTCTTTTCCATGGAAAAACCGGTATCCACATGCATCTGCTCCCGAACCTGGTCCCACGGAACAATGACACCAGCGCCATGAGAACAGAATACCGAATCCGCCGGATTTTCCACATCATTCTCCGGATGATATCCGATTTCTTCTATGACCTCCTCCGGATTGTGACAAATCTCATATCCTTTCAAAGCGCAAAAGAGACGTCCCCTTCCATGAGTATAAGCCGTCAGCTCTCTTTGGTAATCCCGCATCGATGCTACCGGAACACTTCCTGTGATCACCGTCTTTTCCCCTTCCGTCATCGGCTGGTCGAAGCTTCCATGCATCCGCTCTAAATCCATCAGAGCCCTGCCGATATTTTCTGTCGGAAGTTCGATTCGAAACGAATAATATGGCTCTAACAGGACGCTTTCTGCCTGCATCAGACCATGACGGACTGCACGATACGTCGCTTGTCTGAAATCTCCTCCTTCGGTATGCTTCTTATGCGCTTTCCCTGCAATCAAAGTGATTTTCATATCTGTAATCGGTGCGCCAGTCAGTACTCCGATATGACGTTTTTCCTCCAAATGCGTCAAAATCAACCTCTGCCAGTTTTTATCCAACAGATCCTCACTGCATTTCACCGCCAGTTCGATTCCACTTCCCCGTTCCGCCGGCTCCATCAATAAATGCACCTCCGCATAATGACGAAGCGGCTCAAAATGTCCTACTCCTTCTACTTTATTCGCAATCGTTTCCTTATATACAATATTTCCTTTCCCAAAGCTTACTTCTGTTCCAAACCGCTCCAAAATCAGGCTTTTTAAGATTTCAACCTGAATTTCTCCCATGATCTGTGCCTGAATCTCATTTACCTGTTCATTCCACACAATGTGAAGCTGCGGTTCCTCTTCCTCTAAAATCTGCATTTTTTTCAGCATCTGACTTGCATCACATTCCGGCGGGAACTGCAGCCGATAGGTCAACACCGGTTCCAAAAGAGGGGTTTCTGACTCTTTTTCTATCCCCAGCCCCTCTCCGGGATAGGTTTTTGTCAGACCAAGAACAGCGCATACCATCCCGGCCTCTGCTTCATTGACTGTCTCATATTTAGGGCCGGAATAAATCCGGATCTGATTCGCCTTTTCTTCCCAATCCCCATCCTTTAGCGTCTCCCGCATCTTCAAAGAGCCGCCTGTGATTTTCATATATGTCAACCGGTTGCCTTGGGCATCATGTGCAATTTTAAACACCTTTGCCCCAAACTCTTTAGGATATTCCAAGATCCTTACGTATTGCTCGATTCCCTTTAGCAGCTTATCGATTCCCCATTTCTTTAACGCTGCGCCAAAAAAACAAGGAAATACCTTTCGTTCTGCAATCAGGCGGATCCGTTCTTCTCGGGATACCTCTCCCGTTTCCAAATAGTGTTCCATCACAGCTTCGTCCGTCAGGGCAAGTCCCTCTAAAAATTCCTCATTTTCTTCTTCGGAAAAATCAAAACAATTCTCCGACAAACGCATCCGTATTTCTGATAAAAGCTTTTGACGTTCTTCCCTATTGATTTTGTCCTCTTCCTCTCCCTTTTGATCCATTTTATTAATAAAAAGAAAGGTCGGTATCTGATATTGACGCAGCAGTCTCCAAAGAGTCTGGGTATGTCCCTGTACTCCGTCCCCTCCGCTGACAATCAATATCGCATAATCTAAGACCTGAAGGGTACGTTCCATTTCAGCTGAAAAATCCACATGCCCCGGCGTGTCTAACAGTGTCACTTCCATATCTCCCAACTGAAACTTCGCCTGCTTTGAAAAAATGGTGATTCCTCTGGCTCGCTCCAGATCAAAATTGTCTAAGAAAGCATCTTTATTATCTACCCTTCCCCAACTGCGAATACTTCCGCTCTGATATAATATTCCTTCTGAAAGGGTAGTTTTTCCTGAATCAACATGCGCCAGTACACCTAATACCAGACGTTTCATAATTTATTCCTTTCTTCTTGCGTTTGAATTTCCGCTGTTTATTCTATGATAACAGGGTCAAAAGGTCACAAGGTGCTTCACACCTTGTGACCTTTGCACAAAATCCGCGTGGACAAGCTCGCTTGTCCATCCGGATCTTCGTGCAAAGTGCACGTGCGATTTTATCGCATGGCACTTTTGACCCCAACATCATTATATCAATATCGTTGTATTTTTCAATCCCTTATCTCTTCATAAAAAAAGCCACAGCAGGATCCTACACTTTCGAAATCCTGCCGTGGCAATGGCTCAATAGAAAACGAATTTATTCGTTT
>CADBUD010000222.1 GCA_902797785.1 uncultured Lachnospiraceae bacterium | reverse complement strand
GGTCGCATTTGGCGCACTGCTGCCCCGGATTTTCGTGCAAAAAACGCACGAAAATACCTTGCGGAAAATCGGCTGTGAATAGTAACATCCTACTTTCCTGAAATCAGGGAATAGCACTCCGGTCTTCGATCCCGAAATACTCCCCAGCTCAGACGGTTTTCTGCTACTTCATCCAGATCAAATCCCGCTGTCAGCACTTCCTCTTCATCTCCAATCGCCTCTGCAGCCAGTTCTCCTTTTTCATTTGCAATAAAAGAGGCGCCATAAAACATAAGAGAGGATTGCTGGTTCGCGTTTTCTTCACTTGGCTCTACCGTTTCAAGACCTACGCGGTTTGCTACTGCGGTCAGAACCAGGTTTGCAGCGGACTGCCCCTGAATGCACCGTCTCCAGTGCGGCATACTGTCACATTTTAGAACCGGTTCACTTCCAATTGCCGTCGGATAAACAATAATCTCCGCTCCGCCAAGAGCCAGGCTCCTTGTCGTTTCCGGAAACCACTGATCCCAGCAGATTCCGACTCCGACCCTTCCATAGCGGGTATTAAAGACAGGAAAGCCCAAATTTCCCGGGGTAAAATAAAATTTTTCCTGATAAAAATGATCGTCCGGAATGTGGACTTTCCGATAAACTCCCAAGAGACTGCCATCCGCATCAATAACAGCCACACTGTTATATAATGAATTTTTGTCTTTCTCATAAAAGCTGACCGGAATAACCGCCTCTAATTCTTTTGCAACCTTCATAAAATGCCGGACCGCAATGCTTTCTGTCACTGGCGCCGCAAAACGATAATAGTCATAGCGGCGCTCCTGACAAAAATACTGGCGCTCGAACAGCTCCGGGAGCAGGATGATATTTGCCCCCTGCTCCGCTGCCATCCGTGCCATGGCCTCTGCCTTTTCTATATTTTTTCCAACAATTTTACTGCAGCTCATCTGAACCACGCCAAGTTTTACTTTTCTCATTATTTTATTTTAACTCCTTTGACGCCGCTCCATTTTGACTTATAGGTTTCTCCATGGATCTGATAGGTCCGGATTCTGACATAATACTTCTTTTTGGATTTTAAGCCCCGGATCTTTACCGATCCCTTTTTGTTTTTACGGATCAAAATGGTCTTGGCTGATTTCATATTCTTTTTCAGGGAATACTGAATCTCATATCCCTTTGTCTGAACTGTATTCTTTTTCCACTTCACCGTCATGGATTTTTTGGCTGCTTTTTACTTAGACAGCCCAGTTCCTAACGGAATCTGCTGTGTGATACAGTGAATGTTCCCTCCGCCGACTAAAATCTCTCTCGCTGGAATCGGATAGACGGTTCTGTCAGGAAAAAGTGACGTAAACAGCTCCACCGCCACCGCATCGTTTTCATCTCCGAACTGAGGAATAAGTACTCCTCCGTTAGAAAGATAAAAATTGACATAACTGGCAGCCAGCCGCTCTCCTTCCAGCCGCTCGTCCTCTCCTTCTTCGAAGCTCAGACCAGAAAGATCCTCCCTGGTGATACAGACGGGTCTTTTGGGCACCGGAAGTTTATGTACGATCAAAGCTCTGCCTTTGGCGTCCCTTTCTTTTGTCAAAACCTCCAGACAGCTTTTGCTGTAACTGCTCTGCGGATCATCTTCCTCCTCTGACCATGCCAGAACGACCTCCCCGGGGCGGACAAACGCACAGACATTATCCACATGCTCATTCGTCTCATCCTGAACAATTCCATGAGGCAGCCAGATGATCTTTGAAATGCCCAGACAGTGTTTCAGTCTTTCTTCGATCTGAGCCTTAGAAAGCTGTGGATTCCGTCCCGGGCTCAAAAGACAGGCCTCCGTGACCAGAAGGGTCCCTTCTCCATCTGTGTGAATCGCTCCCCCCTCCAGGACAAATGGATGAGCGTCATACACAGAATAGCCGAGCTGCCGGCAGATTTCCCCTGCTGCCAGATCATCCTGTTCCCAGTGTGCATATAGCCCGTCATATGTGCCGCCCCAGGCATTAAAGCACCAGTCAATTCCACGAACCTCTCCCTTTGCATTAGTAACAAAGGTCGGTCCTACATCTCTCGCCCACGCATCGTTGGTTTCAATTTCCAGAATCCGGATATTTTCTTCCCCTTCAAAACGTGCTATGACATCGTCGATTTCTTTTTTACCCGCCAAAAGATACACCGTTTCACTCAAAGCAATGGTTGTTATGACTCTGGAAAAAATTTCCTGAGCCTTTTTTGCTCCATGGGGCCAGGAACCCGGTCGCACCGGCCAGATCATCAGACACCCTTTGTGCGGGGCATATTCTGCCGGCATGTAAAAGCCTTCTTCTACCGGGAAGATGTACTGCTTCTCCATTTTTTCTTTCCCCCTTTCCTTTCTCTCCGGACATTCGCGTTCTTTGTTCGTTACAATTCACAGTCCGACTCCTTACATTCGGATTTTCCGCTGCTTCGCAGCTCTCCCGGCGATTTTCACCTGAAATCATTATATAACCATTTCCAATGCAAATCAACCTTTTGATTTTTATCCTTTATCCTCATGGTTACTATTCACAGTCCCCCTCCCGGCATTCGGATTTCCCGCTGCTTCGCAGCTCTCCCGGCGCATTCGCGCCTGAAATCCTCATTC
>CADBUD010000221.1 GCA_902797785.1 uncultured Lachnospiraceae bacterium | reverse complement strand
ATATGTAGATTGTTTTAGGTGACATTGCCACCGAGTCAGCCGACCTCATCATTTACATAGACTTTAGAATCTTCTCAAAAATCTCTGCCATCTGATCTACATGCTCTTTTTCAATGACGAGAGGCGGTACGAAACGAATTACATTGGTTCCGGCTGTAATCAGAATCAACCCGTTTTCTACTGCCTTAGCTACGATTTTTCCTGCAACTGGTTCTGCAAATTCTAAGCCCTGCATCAGCCCGCGTCCCCGGCGTTCTGCTATGATTTCATATTTTTCTACAAGCTCATCCAGCTTTTGTTCCAAATATGGTGCAATTTCATTCACGTGTTCCAGAATATGATCTTCTTCAAAAATATCAAACACGGTACTGACCGCCTGACATACAAAAGGGTTTCCTCCATAGGTAGTTCCGTGATCGCCCGGTACCAGAGAATTCTTAGCTGTTTTTTCGTTTAATAGAAATGCACCGACCGGTACTCCACAGCCAAGTGCCTTTGCCGTCGTCACAATATCCGGATGTACCTGATACTGTGAAAATGCGTACATCGTTCCCGTTCGTCCCATTCCACATTGAATTTCATCTAAAATCAAAAGGATATCCCGTTCATCACAAATCCGCTGGATTTCTTCTATAAAAGCATCCTCTGCCGGATAGATTCCGCCTTCTCCCTGGATTGTTTCAAGAATGATGGCACAGGTGCGATCGGAAAGACATGCTTTTACACTCTCAATATCGTTATATTGCGCAAACTTGATTCCACCGATCAATGGCTTAAATGGCTCCTGGTAGTGCTCATTTCCGGTGACGGAAAGCGCTCCCAGGCTCCTTCCATGAAAGGATTTTCTCATTGCGATAATCTCATGATCATTTTTTTTATCTTTTAAATAAGCATATTTTCTGGCTGCCTTGATTGCTCCTTCTATGGCTTCTGCTCCGCTGTTGGTAAAAAACACTCTGGACATCCCGGAAGCTTTAATGACTTTTTTAGCAGCTTCCCGGAGCGGCTCGCTATAAAAATAATTAGAGGTGTGAAGTAATTTATCAATCTGAGACTTTAATGCCGTATCGTATTTTTTATTTCCATAACCTAAAGCCTGCACTGCGATTCCTGCACAGAAGTCCAAGTATTTTTTTCCCTCAGTATCATAAAGATAAACGCCTTCTCCATGGTCGAATACCACCTGGTAACGATTGTATGTATGAAGCAGATATTCCTCTGATTCCATAATACTCTCTTTCATTTCCATGATCTCCACTCCTTTTTCTTATTCTGTATAAAATTTTTCTTCATTATCATTTAAAATTGCCGTACCGATTCCTCGATTGGTAAAGATTTCCAACAACAGACAATGCGGAATCCGTCCATCCAGAATATGGACACGGTTCACTCCTTCTTCAATCGCATCAATACAGTTTTGAAGCTTTGGAAGCATACCGCCCTTGATATATCCGTCTCGGATCAGTCCACGCGCTTCACTGACAGTAAGCTCAGAAATCAGTGTTTCCGGTTTTTCCGGATCCTGATATACTCCCTCAGTATCTGTCAGGAACGCAAGCTTTTCTACATTCATCTCTGTTGCAATGGCGCAGGCAGCATCATCTGCATTAATATTATAGGTTTCAAAATTTTCATCATATCCTGTGGTACAGACGACCGGCAGAAAATCCTTTTCGAGCAGGTCATATAATACCTTTGGATTTACCTCTGTCACTTCTCCGACAAATCCAAGGTCGCCGTCTGCGCATTCATGTTTTTTGACCTTTAAAAGTCCACCGTCTTTTCCACTGATTCCAACGGCCTTGACTCCTAATTCCTGTACCATGGAAACCAGGCTCTTATTTACCCGGTTCAGGACCATTTCAGCGATTTCCATTGTATCGGCATCCGTCACGCGAAGTCCATTGATAAATTTTGGCTCCATACCAACTTTAGAGACCCACTTGCTGATGTCCTTTCCACCACCATGAACAATAATCGGCTTGAATCCGACCAGTTTCAACAGGGTGACATCTTTTATGACGTTTTTCTTTAGTTCGTCATCCATCATGGCACTTCCACCGTATTTTACAACAATGATTTTTCTGTTAAATCTTTGAATATATGGCAGTGCTTCAATCAGGACCTCTGCCTTGTCCAGATATTTCTGCATTACTTCTTCCATTTTTCTCCTCAGCTTTCTTCTTCTCTTTTTATTCGTTTCCTATTGCGCCAGCGTGAGGCACCGAAAGTGCCCTTCCTATCGCATTTGTGTGCATTAATGTGTATAGAAAACGCATTGATTTCATGCATTTCCTATATCCTCATGAACGGAGTGGCTTGTCATCTTGCGCACAATCATAAGATTAGGACCGATAATCCGCATTGATCTTTACATAATCATAAGTCAGGTCACATCCCCATGCCGTTGCTTCTGCCTGACCCATTTTGATATCGGCGATTACCGTGACCTCTGGCTCTGAGAGGATTTTTGTTGCTTCTTCCTCACTGAATCCGACCGCGACTCCATTTTCTATGATTTGAATCCGTCCTGCCTTGCTTTCAAATACCAGATCCACTTTTTCCGGATCGAACTGTACTCCGGAATATCCCATGGCACAAAGTATCCGTCCCCAATTTGCATCATGACCATAGATTGCTGCCTTGGTAAGATTCGATGTGATAATGGATTTGCTCAAGGTCACTGCCTGCTCTTTGGACTCCGCGCCCACGACCTTTGCCTCGAATAACGCCGTTGCTCCTTCTCCATCTCCCGCAATACATTTCGCCAGATGTACATTGACCTTATAAAGCGCTGCTAAAAAGCTCTGATAATCTTCGTTTTTTTCTGTGATTTTTGGATTTCCCGCCATGCCATTTGCAAGCAGAAGAACCGTATCATTGGTCGAAGTATCTCCATCTACGGATACCATGTTGTAGGTATCTTTTACTACCTCGCTCAAAGCTTCCTGCAATAGTTCTTTGGAAATATCAACATCCGTTGTCACAAAGGAAAGCATTGTGCACATATTTGGATGAATCATTCCGGAACCTTTGCACATTCCGGCAAGAATGACCTCTTTTCCTCCGATCTGAGTCCGGACGGCGATTTCCTTTTGTTTCGTATCTGTCGTCATGATTGCTGTCGCAGCAGTGTGGGCAGCTTCTCTGGAGGGAGAAAGAAGATGCGAAAGTTCCTCTGCCCCCTTGGAAATCCGATCCATTGGAAGCTGCATCCCAATCACGCCGGTCGAAGCCACTAAAACCTCATCTGCTGAAATCGAAAGACATTCTGCTGCTTTTTTCGCCGTTTCCAGGCAATATTGATATCCTTCTTCGCCGGTACAGGCATTTGCGATTCCAGAATTGACGACAACTGCCTGTACCGGTGAGGCAGCTGTCGTCCTTTCCCTATCCCACTTCACCGGGGCTGCCTTTACAACATTGGTCGTGTATGTCCCTGCGGACTGACACGGTGCTTCACTGTATATCATCGCCATATCCAGATGATTTTCTTTCTTTATGCCTGCAGCGTATCCTGCCGCCAAAAAACCCTTTGGCGCAGTCACTCCACCATCAAATTTTTCCATAATCTCCTCCATTTCTATCCTTCCATGTATAGGAAACAAATTTATTCTTCTCCGATAAATGTCGTAATATTTTCCTGATTTAACGAAAAATCATAGTAATTGACATCTTCCCGCCTGGTCCATCCTACTTTTTTCCAGAATCCGTTTCCGGCTTCATTTTTGGTAAAAGCAATCAATGCCACTTTATTGATTCCTTCTTTTCGCAGTGCTTCCATTGCGGAATATGCCATTTTCGTACCGATTCCCTGATGACGATATTCTCTTTTTACACTGACGTGATAAAAATGCCCCACTCTTCCATCGTTTCCACATAAAAGACTTCCCACAATCTTTCCATCCATCTCTGCCACATAGCTGGTATTCGGATTTCGGTTCAAGAACACTTCAATTCCGCGTCTGGAATCGTCAATACTGCGGATTCCAAAGCCCCCGATATGCTGCCAAAGCTGATAGACCTCCTCATAATCCTCCATTGTCATTAAACGAATCTGCATTTTATCCTCGTACTTTCTATTCATATGTAAACTCTTCAGTTAGACCTATTTTCGTCAACAATATCCAGTGAGTAACCGTTCTCACTTATTCTTCCGTAAGACGGAACTGTTATATTAGTTAACGAAACCCATTGCCGGTTCTCGTTAACGGTACAAATTGATGCGCACGGTTTTTGTAAGGAAAATGTCGCTTTCAGCGACCAAAATCCGGCGCGGCTCACGAACAAAACGACAAGCTATTTCGTTCATGAGTATAACTATAAAGCGATGATTTATGGAAACATTGGAACCAGCTGGAGTCCTTCCTGCTCTTTAAGACCGAACATCAGATTCATATTCTGAACTGCCTGCCCTGCTGCTCCTTTGACCAGATTGTCCATCGCTCCCATCATAATGACGCGGTTCGTCCGTTCATCCAACTTAAAATTCACATCCACGAAGTTGCTTCCTTCGACCCATTTGGTCTGAGGTACCATTCCCTCCTCCAGGACTCGCACAAAATACTCTTCCTGATAAGCTTTTTGATACATCTCCCGCAGCTCTTCGGTGGAAAGCTTCTTTTTCAGGGAAGCATATGCTGTTACCAGAATCCCGCGGTTCATTGGAATCAGATGTGGGGTAAAATTAATGATGACCGGCTCTCCTGCCGCGTAGGAAAGCTGCTCCTCAATCTCCGGGGTATGGCGATGCACCGCTACTCCGTATGCTTTGATATTTTCGTTGACTTCACAATAAAGATTGTCTGTTTTGGCTCCTCGTCCCGCGCCCGAGGTTCCGGATTTTGCATCGATAATAATTGTTGACGGATCTATGATGCCTTCCTTGACCAGCGGATAAATGGAAAGGAAAGAACATGTCGGATAGCATCCCGGATTGGCAATCAATCTGGCTTCTTTGATCTTTTCCCGGTTGATCTCGCAAAGTCCATAAACTGCCTCTGAAATATACTGCGGACTCTTATGCTCGATGCCATACCACGCTTCATAGACAGATACATCCTTTATACGGAAATCCGCACTGAGGTCAATGACCTTTGCCTTGGAGAGAATCTCCTCACTCATAACAGAGGCACAATATCCCTGAGGGGTCGCCGTGAAAATCACATCTGCCTGTTTGGCAAGCTCTTCCAAATTGTCATCCAGACATCGATCCTCCACCAGCTGAAACATATTCTGGTACACAGAAGCATATTTTTGATCGATGTAGCTTCTTGAGCCGTACCATACAATCTCAACCTCTTTATGTGCAAGCAAAAGTCTCACCAGCTCTGCGCCGGCATATCCGGTCGCTCCTATTATTCCTGCCTTAATCATTTTCCTTATCCTTCTTTCTCTATGCTTCATTTTTATTTTTTGTTCATGAGTCGCACGTGGATTTTATACCGTTAGCAAGAATCAGCAATGGTTTTCGTTAACGAATATAAAATCAGAAAAACAGGCACAGACCCAATCTCACTGCCTGTGCCTTTATTCAATCGTCTGATTGCTTTGATCCTTTGAATTATCGAGCCATCCCGCTGTCACGGTATTTTTTTAACCCAACCGCTCCGAAAAGAGCCGCAAGACCGGCAAACAGCACTGCTGTGGAAGCTGTCGGATCTGCTGTCTTTGGAGTCTCATTCTTAGCACTCTTTTTGGAAGAAGTCGTAGATGTCACCGTTGTTCCTCCACTGGAAGAATCGCTTCCTGAGGCATTGTTGCTCGGATCAACAACAATCTTTGTTTTTTTGCTGTCATCCTTTTTGGAATCGTCTTTCTTATTTTTTTTGCTGTTATCGATTTCAACATCATCTTCCTCTTCGGTATCATCTACCGGGATTTCCTCTGTTTCTGTATCATCCGTCTCATCATTTACAGTCTGATCCGGCTCCTCTACGGCTCCATTTCCATTGACATTGATGCTAGACTCATTGACCGTAACATTACAGGTCTTTACCGATCCTCCAAGAACTGCCGTAATCGTTGCGCTGCCCGGAGACATTCCGGTTACTGTGCCAACACTGTCAACGGAAGCGACCGACGGATTAGATGAAGTCCATGTAATCACTGTCCCTGTCGTCCCTTCATTGATCGTAAATCCGATGGAATCACTCTGACCGACCTCTACCGTAAGATTATCTGTCATGGATTCAATTACAGACTCAATCGCCACTTCCTCCTGGGCAAAAGAAACTGTTCCCGAAAAAAACGGTCCCTGAATCACCGTCATACTAAGACTAAGCGCCGCAGCAATCGCTATCTTTTTCGCATTTTTCATAAAACGCTCCTCCTTTTTCCTATCCTGCTGCATTGCCTTTTCATAAGGCACTGCTCTCTGTTTTCTATTCTACTATATTTTTTAGGATTCGTCCAGTATCATTCTATTTTTCTTGCCATGACCACAAATCTCCCATCCTCAACGGAATACTCACAGGTCGAAAGGGTCAGCAGCCGGTCTCCATAAGACGGCCAGATATTTGTTTCGTAAAAATCATGCTGTTTGATATTATAAATAAAATTATTAAATTCACTTTCTGAATCTGTATCAATAAAATCGTAATAATCAAAATATTCTTTACTTTTTTTGTTCACCGACACCTTGAACGCCGCAAATACTTCATAGGTTCCTGTTTCGAAAATGGTATCAAAAAAAATCTTTTTGTGCTTTACGTAATAGCTGTTATTGCGGTATTTTAAGATTTCCGCAAACATGTCACCGCTTCGCATGTTATGTCCATGAATGATATAATTCATGCTCGGCTCTTTGATATCGCAGCGGTAATCCAAAAATGGAAGACCATAGTTATCATCCTCTCCTTTGAAATTTCGATAAAGATAATAGGTGCCATTTTGCATCACCGGATAATTCAGTACTGTGTTCTCTGATTTGATCCATCCGACAAAATCACTGTTTATATAATATAGGTTTTTGTATTTTTCCAGAATCTCCGGCATCTGAGGCCGATCTGCCTCATTCGTATCCTTCGAGGTAAAAATCCCCGGCAGATCGATTTCTCCTTCTTCTATCGTCACTCCTACGATCTCTGTCATTTCCTGAAGCTCTTTTTTGCTTTTATATCCCTTAATCGTATTGATGATATAGATGCTCAAACATACAGCAGCTGCAATCAAAAGGAGAATAATAAAGAAATTAATCAGATTTCCCACGGTCAGGACATCCCGAATCGTTCTTTTTTTCTTCTCTTCTTTTTGCTCCAGGATTTCATCAATGTCTTCCCCTTTTTTCGTTTCGATCGAAGTTGCCAGTAATTCCGATAAAAAATCCTCTCCCACCTGTGTCTGGAACATCTGCGGTTTTTCTAAGAGAAGGCGGTACAGTTTTTCTGCCTGCTTCGGATTCTTTAGGTCTGCTCTGCTTTTGAGCGTTTTAATTTTTCTTTCATCCTGAAGTCCCTTTTTATATTCTTCCTCACTGTCAAAGGATACTCCGGCAACCTTCCATTCCTCCATGTCAATTCCTTTCTTCTTTTTCCTGTCAGAATGCGTTACTTCTGAATGTCAGGATGGAACTTCGAACTGTAGGAATGCCGGATTCTCTGCAGTAGGAATCTGCAGAGAATCCGGCAAAACCATCACTCTTATTTAATTTTTATTGCTCTTGCGGTACTATAAGCTCCGTTATATTTGGTTCCGTTCACCTTTTTATATGCCCGAACCTTAAAATAATATTTCTTTTTCGAGGTCAGTCCCTTTAAGGTAACGCTTTTTTTCGATGCGCCCGTGATTTTTTTCGTCTTTGCAGATTTGAAATTTGCATTCGTTGAATAGCAAATTTCGTAACCTGTCACAGAACCAGGAACCGTGGACCATTTTACCGTGACCTTCCCTTTCTTTTTACTCTTTAATTTTTTCTGTGTTACTTTCTTAGGAAGGATCTTAAAGCTGATTGTCATGGTACCGGTATAATTTCCCATTCCTCGAATGACCATGTTGGCTGTTCCGATATTTTTGTTGTTGGAATAACCATCAATCGTATAATCCCGATTCCGTACCAGGGTCGTTGTTCCATCCTTGATGGTAAAGGACGGCTGGATGTTTTTCCCGGTATAGATCTGGCTCGTATTTGTTGCTGTTCCTACCTGTGAGAGATTCTTCTGAAGAACAAGAAGCGTTCCCTGAACATAGGAAATATTGTAACAGTCACTATTCGTTACTACAGCTCCTGAAATAGCGATATTGTAGGAACCGGCGTATCTTGTCAGATAATCTGAAACCGTTGTCTTTGGCGCGATCAAAATCCGGTCATTCGCACATAATCCTCTGTAACGATAGCTTGAAGAATTGATGGCGCTGCCACATGGAATGGACTGATCGTTCGCGGTAAAAATCAGATTTGCCTTGGAAACTGCCACACTGATTTTTCTCCGAATCGTACCTGTCTTGCTGTCCCACCCGCTGACATCAGAGAAGTTAAAGTTTTCTGTGTTATAGTTTGCCGTATCCGGTGTGAAGACAACATAATATCCACCATTCGTTACCGTTGGATAAATACTGTCCGCGTCATTTTCCCAGGTGAAGCTTCCATCTCCGCTCCCACCTGTCAATGTGGAATCCGACAACCTCTGTCCATAGCTGATACCGGAAGCTCTTGGGAAAATCACCGTTGACGGAACTCCGCGCTCGATGGAAAGTCCAACTGCTTTATTTTTGCTCAGTTCATAGTTGACCGACTCATAATCCGTTACACGAAATTCTGCAGTTGCTTTATAATTATCTCCCGCATACATAAATGTCGTCGTTGTACTTCCATCATTTGTCCTGCCCGAAAAGCTGACGCCCAAACGTTTTGAGGCACCGTCGATATCCCGATAAAAGGCTGCGACTCTGGAGCTTAGGTCGGTTCCGTCATATACGAAGCCCTCGCCTTTTTCATCGTTATAATCAAATTTCCACTCTACCTCGACCGGATATTTGTGTACGATGACACTGATCTGTAGTGTATTCGTATCTGCAAAGAAGCTGTCATTTTTCAGTACGGCGTAGAAACGTTTGGTCCCGGCATCTGCGATCTGTTCTTCTCCATAGGTCTCTGCCATCTCCATCAGGCTGACGTTGACCGTCGCGATTCCATTGATGGCGTCTACATTTTCTGCTGCCAGATAGCTGGCTGCTCCGGAAACCATATAGATACTGATGGTTCCATCATAGTCCAGATTCAGGTTGTTGCTCATGTTGACACGGAACTCCAGATCATCTCCATAGGTCACCTCACTTGAGGCTGCTGAAAGACTGGCAGAAGCAAGGGTCGCCTTATTGATGACCAGATCTTCTGTATCATTTTCCAGCTTGTAGTTATTGTTTGCTGTAACCAGCGTTGCTTTTGCATTGTAGGTTCCCGGATTTTTGAATTCATAGATGGTGTTGGTCAAAGAAATCCGGATCGCCAGATCATTGTCCGTAGAAGCAATTGGCTCTAAGGTTCTTCCTGTATAGGTGTACTGTGTCGTCCAATTGACATGTACATTTTTAGCTGATATCGTGATGTTTTTGCTGACGCTGTCGCTCTCATTGTAGTTTGTTCCGCCACTGTACACCGCTGTTACGGTATATGTGCCGACCGGCAGATCATAGGTCAGGGCTGCTTTTGCTGTCCCATTCTGGAAATCTGTCGTCGTATAGGACTCTAACAGCACCGGATTTCTTCCTGTTGTCCAGACCTCAAAGACAACCTGAGCTCCGCTTCCGACAGTATTGTCAACACTGGTTCCATCTGCCGTCAGGATCGTTGCGCTCAAATTGATCGAATCATTGTATTCATAATCCGTCTTTTCCTCTCCGCTCACGTCCTTGACTGCAAGGGATAACAACGTATCCGAAGATACGATATGCATCGTTTCCACGACCTGCCCGGTATAGTTTCCGATCAGATCCACATAGACATCCACCACACCTACATTTGTGTGATCAGACCCTTTCTCCGTGTCCCTGTTAACATAGGATATGGTATAATCCGTATCTTTTACCAGAGTCTTATTTCCATATTTCACCGTCATATTGGCTTCGATTGGCCGACCGGTATATGGTACGTAATATTCTCCGTCTACCAGTTTTCCCGGCATTCCGGTCACTGTAAAATCTGTTGAGATTGACTGCTGGGTAATCTGGAAGGTAATTTCTCTGCTGTCTTTATAATTGTTCTTTCCGGTAATGGTTATGGTCGAACGTCCCACGTTCCGATTCGAGGTATAATATAGGGTATAATCTGTTCCCTGAATCAGAGTCACTCCATTGTCCTTTACCGTCGGTGCCGGAGTAATCTCCTCTCCTGTATATTTTTGGGAAGCAATGGAATCCACGGTAATCGTACTGTCCTGAATGGATTTCGGAGTAATATTAAAGTGGAACTGATAGCTGCCGGAATAATCATTCAATCCGATGACATTGATTGTTGCTTCTCCCACATTGACATTGTTCAGATACTGTACCTTGTAATCTCCTGTCGTGTTGTCGGTGGATGGCGTCAATTCCTCTCCGCCAAAGGTAATCTTGAAATCCGGGGTCAGATAACTTCCAGTATATACCTGTGCCGGGATATTGCTGATTTTAAACTCTCCTCCGGCAAAATCCTGTTTAAATACACCACGGACATCAATATCCTGATCTCCAACCGTCAGCTGAACGATCTTTGTATTATTTTCTGTATAATAAATATACCATTCGTCCTCGTTCAATCCACTGACAGCCATTCTGGAGAACTGTTCCTCATTCTGATTGTAATAAAATGCAATCTGGACGGTCTGCCCTTTTTTCACATAAGTCGGTCCGGAGAAGGAATAATCTTCGGTACTGTTCGTTGTACAATTGATCCGATGCACCGTTTCATCCGTTTCTTCCTCTGTGAATGCCGGATATGCTTTTGGTGTTCCACCGGCATTTTCTTTCAGATACCAGATTCCGGTATATTCATACTCTCCGGAATCCCGTCCACCGTTGAGCTGCCATGCAACTCTTCCGCCCTCATAATCCTCTAATGCACTGACGCCCTCATTGCTTTCCTCATTTCCAATACCATAGTTCGCTGTTCCTGCCAGGTAGTAGTAATCGCTGTTCTTCCCGGAAAGGTTGTGTCCCACAATGCTTCCAACGCTGATGCTTCCTTTTACCGGTCCGATATTGTGGCAGTTCTGCAGTGTTCCATAGGTATTGTATCCTAAAATACCACCGATATAGCTGACACCGCTGACATTGGCGATATTGTAGCAGCTCTGGATTTCTCCATTGATGATGTTTCCTACCACACCGCCTAAGTTCGAGCTGTCATAACCGGCAGTTCCGGTCACAACTCCTTCATTCATACATTTCCGAATCAAACCGTTGTTGACCGACCCCACAACGCCGCCGCTAAAATCATTTGCTGTAATCAGACCGGTGTTCTTACATCCTACAACCTCAGAAGCAGTAGAATCATTTCTTCCGACAACACCGCCAATACTGCTGCTGCCGCTGATTGTCGCGTTACTGCTGCAGTTTTTCACTGTGCCTTCGTTCCATCCTGCAATTCCTGCGACATATTTATTTCCGATAATTGTTGAATCGTCAATATTCAGGTTCTCTACTACACCAGAATTGAAACCAAATATTCCTTTATAATCTTCTATTCTGGAATCAATGGACAAGCCAGTAATGGTATGTCCCTGTCCATCAAATTCTCCCTGGAACGGATTTTCTGCGGTTCCAATCGGAATCCATTCGAATACACCTTCCGATCCCTGATCCTTTCTTAATAAGCTGTTCCCATTGGTATCTTCGAACAGATTCAACAGGACTAAGGCTCCGCCAAAGTTATTGATACCTTCATTGGTTTCATAAGCAACCTGAGCCAGCTCTATAGCACTGTCTATTTCATAAATCAGCACACTACCGGAGGTCGTCGTCGGCTTTAATTCTCCATTTCTGCGCTCTGCATCAGCTGCTACTGCCCGCCAGTTCGAATAACTCGGATACAGTGTAGCGCTTCCAATATTAGAATCACCTTTTTGAATCGACATCTTATGTGGATAGGTATTCTCTTCGGATGGAACGTAGATAGAAATAATGAAATCTCCCTGAGAATAGGTCGCTGTCAGCTTCCGGTCTGTCATCGTATAATCGAAGACTACACCGTTGATATTAATCTGTGCATTGACCGTCTGCTCCATCGTACCGTCATTATACAATTCCATCGTTCGCTGATAAATCGCCGGATTCTTTTTCATCAGAGTACCGTTGACATTGCATAGGCAAAGGTCGGTTCCCCCGCTCTGGAACCATACAGTTCCTGCCAGTACGACCATCGTCGAAGGCGCAGTATATGTCGTTACATTGTCATCATTGTTATACGTACCAATGTCGTATGTCGTATAGCTGCCGCCCTTGACATATAATTCTCCGGATTTCAGGAGGATGTTTCCCGGTGCAGCATGATATCCGCCTCCGATGGCCACGCAGTAATCTCCGCCATAAGCATAGATTGTAGCAATTTCCATGGTGATGTCTCCACCCTTGGTTCCTAACAATCCACCATTGCTCTGACGGGTACAGCCACCACCGATTCCGGCTGCATACTGACCGCCGTAGGCATAAAGTGTTCCGGTTCCTGTAATGGAAAGTGTCGTACTGTTCTCTACCTGAATTGCCGGGGAATATGCTCCACCCGTCAGATTACAGGTTCCTTCGACGATCAGCTTATTGTCTCCGCCACCGAACTGGATACAGCTGTCATCATAATAATTCAACAGGGTAAGATTTTGAATCTTTAAGTTGACATTCATACCACATTTAATGATTACGTTCGTGTTTTTATAATTTGTTGCTCCAACGATCGTAACACTTCCCCCTTCCGGGATACTGATCGTGGTGTTGTCATATAAAGAATTTCCAATAGTCAAGGTCTCTCCATCCCTTGCCTGAACGACACGACTGGTCGGAGTGGCCTGAAGCGTATCTGCTGTTTCTTCTATTGACGCTGTTTCTTCTTGCTCTGCTTCTTCTGCTGTCTCTGTTTCCTTTGTTGCTTCTGCTTCTTCTGCTGTCTTTGTTTCCTCTGCTGTTTCTGTTTCCTCTGTTGTTTCCGCTTCCT
>CADBUD010000220.1 GCA_902797785.1 uncultured Lachnospiraceae bacterium | reverse complement strand
GTCCCAGTACATTCAGGACGGAAGATTTTACCGCAGCATCCCGGTTCTGCTCCTGCTGTACGTGCCGAAAAAAGCTATGAGGAGCTGGCACACCTTGCCTCTTCCGTGGTAATGATCGCTGTGCATGATAAAAACGGAGAAGTCAACGGTACCGGCTCAGGAATCATGATTGGGCGCAAAGGGTATATTTTGACCAATGATCATGTCGCCCGGTCCGGTTATGGATATTCTATCAAAATTGAAAATGACGATACCGTCTACCAGACAGAGGAATTAATTAAATATAACTCTTCTTTTGACCTGGCGATTCTTAGAATCAGCCGTACCCTGCAGCCGCTCCCCGTCTATCAAAGAAAGGAACCTCTGGTCCGGGGGCAGCGGGTCATTGCCATCGGAAGCCCTCTGGGGCTCTTCAACTCCGTTTCGGACGGAATCATTTCCGGATTTCGCACCATCAATGATACCGATATGATTCAGTTTACCGCTCCGATTTCCCAAGGAAGCTCCGGAGGGGCTGTACTGAATCTCTATGGAGAAGTCATTGGCATCAGTACCGCTGGTTTTGATACCGGACAAAATATCAATCTGGCCATCGGATATGAATGTATCAACCTTTTTGCCCGTGGATTTTGGGATTCATAGTTCTTCACTCTCCTGACGCATTCGCACCTATGGTTGGGAAATCCGGATCATTGGACGGATTCCCATCGAATGGGAGGTCACGTTTTCCTCCATCAGATGGTAAACATATCCGCTCGTTCCCACATTCATCGCTGTCTGCGTCGTAGAGCCCGAGTTCCGAAGCCAATATGGGCTTCGATGATTATACCGTAGACATCCCTGCTTTTTTGCGTAATCGGTGCATTTTGCGATTCTCTCCTTAGAGGACTGGTCATGATCCGGAAATCCATACTCTTTACACATCATCTCCTTAGAGGAAGGAAGAAATACCCGGTCGATGGTTTCCACTCCGTCTCCGGTCGTTATCCTGCTGTAACGAAGCTTCTGCCTCTCCTCTTCGGAAAAGATCTTATGGATAAACTCCTCATTCAGCCACATGCGCAGATCACTATATTCCCAGTCACAGCCATGGAAATCTCCATCAAACGGTCTGGCATCTAAAATTCTCCTGCTGATCAGCAATACCTCGTGTTCGGTCTGCCCCAAAATATTCCACGTCACCTCCTCTTCCATATATTTTCCGGTCAGGAGATTTTTTCTCTGCGGATATCTGCCAAATTTTACCGTCTTCCATCTGCCCTTTTTTACGGATAAGGAAGTCCCCCCTGCCTTGCTTCCACTCTGTACTAAATCAGCTTCCTCCTGTTCCTTGAGCAAAAGCTCTTCTCTCTTTTTCCGTTCTTCCAGTTTCTTCTGTTTTTCTTTTTTTCTCTGTGCTGATTTTTTCCTGCTTTCTGCACGATAAACCTTCTGTGCCTCCCAGGTCTTCTCTCGTTCTTTCTGCAGGGAAATTACCGGTTCTGTATCATTTGCAATGGATTCCCAAAATTCATCATTCATCATCTCATTCCTCCACCTTGAATATATACTCGTTAACGAAAACCATTGATGACTTTCGCTAACCGGCATGCTATTTCGTTCATGAGTATAGCAATAGAATCCCCGATAGGAAGTGATTCCATACCGGAGATTCTATATAATTATGCTCATGAACGAAATGGCCTGCCGTTTTGTTCATGAGTCGCGCCGGATTTCACACTCTATGCGCCTTCAGTGAGCAAAATTTTCTTGAAATACCTTGCGAGATATCGGCTGTGAAGAGTAACAAAAAACGACATTTTCTTTGCAAAATCCGCGTGATTTATTTTACTGTAACGGTGCAGACAGCCTTCTTTCCACTTGAAGCCTTTGCTGTAATTTTCGCTTTTCCTTTTTTTACGCCGGTCACCTTGCCATTTTTTACCTTGGCAACGGATTTTTTGCTGGAAGACCAGGTAATTTTATCCGTTGAATTTTTCGGCGTCAGCGTAGCTCTCAGTGTAATCGTTTTTCCTTTTTTCACCGTTGCTTTTTTCTTTAAGGTAACCTTAGTCGCTTTGATCTTCTTTGCTTTTACGGTAATCTTGACTGTGGCAGATTTTTTGCTTCCATCCTGTGCTGTGACAGTGATCTTTGCGGTTCCTGCTGCCTTTGCTGTAATCACACCCTTGGCGGAAACCGTCGCTACCTTTGAGGCAGAGGTCGTATATTTTACGCTCTTATTTGTCGCATTTGCCGGAGTGATCGTCGTTGTTAATGTCAGCTTGTCCCCAACCGTCAGCGTCTTGGATGTCGGAGATACCGCAACCTTGGTAACCTTTGTTTCCTTTACTGTAGGTTCTTCTATGACCGGAGCAGCTGCCTTTACCGTAAGTGTGATATCCTGTGTCACGGTCTTTTCATTCTCGGTATAGCTTACAGTGAGTACCTTGGTTCCTGCGGTCTTGGTATCGATCTGATCAGCATTGGTCTTAAAGTCTGATACTACTGCAGAGCTGTCGTCCCGGTAAAGGGCTGTTACCTTGATATCGGACGTGTCGATTTTAGCTCCATTTTCGATTGTCGTATTTGATTTTACGGCTTTGATCGAACTCAACTGACGATAGTAGGTCATCTGGAAGGTGCAGGCATCTGCATCACTGCCATCCGTCAGGGAAAGATCGTCATTGGCACTCGTTAAATAAAATCCCGGTTTGGAAACACTTTCAAAGGAAACACCAGAGCCATTTAATCCGGTCACGGTCTTAAAGGTCATCGTCTTCTTTACACTGCCATCCGCATCCTTTGTCGAATCCTGTGCCAGAACGACATCCGTTCCATTTTCTGTCAGATACAGACCCGGTTTATTATTTGCCTGAATGGAAACATAGGAAGCATTTTCTTCATCTGCTTTTCCCGGAACGATTCTCCACATCGAATCCTCAACATCCTCTGTTGGAACCATGCTGACTTTCTTTGCTTTGATTCCGGAATATGGGAAGTCCCCATCACTCATCGTGTTCGTCCATGCTTCATGGGAAATCCTGCCGCCATGAATATCCTCGATCAGAGCCTTGGTTCCGCTGATTCCTACTGCTGTCTCCGGAATCGGATCGATCGAGCCGTCATCCTTGATCGTAAATTCCTCTACACAGGCAACCCGTCGGAATCCGCTTCCCCATGGAAGTGATCCGTTATGATATACAAAATAGGTCGTTCCCTTAAAATCAAATACTGCCATATGGTTGGTATTCGCAGTCGCTGAAGGCGGCATGAGCTTTCCGCCGTATTTCCAGTCACCCTTCATCAGGTCATCGCAGGTTGCGTATGCCATATTTTCTCTAAATCCCATGGCATAGAAGAGGTAATATGGTCCATAATAGTTTCCATTTTCATCCTGCCGGCGATAGAGATACGGAGCCTCTGTATACTCTGCATCTTCCCCATCCAGCCTCAAATTTTTCTGATTGATCTGCTCAATGATATCGTACTCATCCTCATCTGCGTTATCCGCTTCTTTTTTGGTACCAAACTTGATCGTGCCGTCACCATTTCTATCTTTGATGGAAATCATGTCCTCATTTAATTCACAGACGAAGAATTTTCCGTTTCCCCACGCGAGGTAACGATGCTCCTCTCCATCTGCACCCTCTTCGATCCAGCCGGTCGGATCGATATCATTCCAATCGCTCGACTGACCTGTCGTCGTGGACCCCTTTACCAGCGGCTCACCTAAATCGACAAAACGATCGGATGGCGTATCTGCCACCTTTACGACCTTTTTTCCATCCTCTGTCACTACTGTCAGGATATTATTTTCTCCTGTCGGTGTGCTCGAAACCGCACAGCCGATGCTTTGCTTTCCGGAATCTGTCTTTGTCCAGGTACAGAAATAGAAATAGTAAACATCCATATCCAGCTCTTTATCAAAATGTTTTAAGACCTGTCCTGCCCATGCGGAGGTATTGTCATTTCTCCATGAAATCCCACTCGTCGCTAAAATTTCCTTATCAAAGGTCCAATGAATCATATCCTCTGACTCATAGACATCCCAGCCCGGCATGACATAATTCTCCGCGGTCGAAGTATCCTGTCCCACATAAAGATATGCCTTATCACCTTCAATCAGAACAGATGGATCTCCACCATACATCAGTGAGTTTTCCCCGTTTTCATCTGTTTTGAATCCTCCGATTGGATTTCCCAAAACACTCTTGTCAATCTGAATCTCTTCTCCTGCATTCTTTAACAAGGCGAACGGCTCCTTTGTCACCTCTGCTGCCCTTGGCGTCAAGGTGACAGAAGTAAAAGCCAGTGCTGCTGCTAAAAGACCTGCTGCAAATTTTTTCCCTTTCATTTTTTTCCTCCTATTTTTCCTTACCAATGTTTTTTTATAGGAAACGATTTTGTTTCATGCGTTTCCTATATGACAAATTACACAATCCTGTTGTGCATATCACTTTATTTATACCACATTTTCCACATCATGTAAAGAAAGAATCGGTTTATTTGTCATAGTGATTCTCCATCCCGGCGAAGCTCAATCCCCGGTCCTCCCGTCCCTTCAATATATTCTCTTGTAATCGTTACCCCGCCAATATTCCGGTCTCTTGGAATCTCATACATGATTTCCAGCATAAAGTCTTCAATAATGGCACGAAGGGCGCGCGCGCCGGTATCCTTCTCCAAGGCTTTTCTCGCAATTGCATGAAGTGCTTCCTCTTCAAATTTCAGCTCTACCTCATCTAATGACAAGAGTTTTTGATACTGCTTTAAGATTGCATTTTTCGGCTCCTTTAGAATCTGTACCAGCATATCCTCATTCAAAGGAGTCAGGGAAAAAATAATTGGCAGACGACCGACAAACTCCGGAATCATCCCATATTTTTTTACATCCTCGACCGTCACCTGAAGCAGAAGCTGATTGTCGTTATCATATTTGTCCTTTAGGTCTGCCTTAAAACCAATGGAGGCCTGTTTATTCAGTCGCTCTTTGATCACCTTCTCCATATCTGGAAATGCTCCGCCACAGATAAAGAGAATATTTTTGGTATCGATCGTCGTCAGCGGCACCATGGCATTTTTGCTGTTTGCACCAATTGGGACTTCTATTTCACTTCCCTCCAGCAGCTTTAACAATCCCTGCTGAACCGCCTCTCCGCTCACATCTCTCTGGTTGGTATTTTTTTTCTTTGCGATTTTGTCAATCTCGTCGATAAAAATAATCCCGTGCTCTGCCTTCTCGACGTCATTGTCTGCCGCTGTCAAAAGCTTTGACACGACGCTTTCTATGTCATCTCCGATATAGCCTGCCTCAGTCAGGGCAGTTGCGTCTGCAATGGCCAGCGGTACATCCAGCAATTTGGCCAGTGTTTTGACCAGATAGGTCTTTCCGCTGCCGGTCGGTCCAATCATGAGCATATTGGATTTTTCAATCTCAATCTCATCATCCAGATCACAAAATACCCGTTTATAGTGATTATAGACTCCCACCGCCATGATTTGTTTTGCCCTATTCTGTCCAATGACATATTGATCCAGTCTTTCTTTGATGACATGCGGCGGCGGAATCGATTTAATATCAAACTTCTTTTTTCTCATTGGCTTTGTCTCTTCTTTTTCCTTCTCCTCTGCCTGAAGTATTGTCCGTATATTTTGAAACTCTGCCGGATTGAGCAGGTTGATATTCGATAGAGTCGGCTTCTTAGATAAATTTTTTACCTCCTCAGGTTCGATATTTACCCCGACTCCGCCAAACAAATCAAAGGATCTTTGCAGGCAATCTGAACACACGCACAGACTTCCCGGTATCTTGATCAATTTTCCTGCCTGCTGCTCCGTGCGTCGGCATATGGTGCATACTTCTATTTTTTTCTTTTTTTCTTCTTTCTTTTCCTCGTCCTCTAAAAGATCTTCGAGTTCTTTTTTTTCATCAGACATACTTACCTCCCGTCCTCGTCTTCCACTAATATAGTTCTTCTCCATCGTTGGAAGGTTCCTGTTTCCGTTGATCGTACCCTTGCCTGGAATCGGCTTTTGATCCCAGCAATACTTCCTCGATTTCTTCTGTATACCTTCCATTTTTATAGACCATCATCCCGAGTGTCACCCAATCCCCCGGGCGATGCTGCTCAATGATTTCTTTTAATTCCGCCATGCTGGTCATTTCTTTTCCATCAATGCTGCAAATGATATCTCCTTTTTTCAGACCGGCATGATCTGCTGCCGTTCCGGAATATACCTGTACGATACAGATTCCTTTTGGCATCCCGTATTTTTCTGCCGCGGCATCATCCACATCAACGCCAGCGATTCCAAGATAACCCTTTTCTGCATCCGCATCCACATAATCCTGCGACATAAGCTCTTCCATGATTGGCTGTGCTTCCTCCATAGGAATCGCATACCCGATTCCTTCGACTGCGTAGGAGGCAATCTTCACGCTGTTGATTCCGATGACCTCTCCGGAGGAATTCAGTAATGCTCCTCCGCTATTTCCCGGATTGATTGCTGCATCCGTCTGTATGACGTGATACTCTGTTCCTTCGACCGTGATCTCACGGTTCAGTGCGCTCACGACACCGACCGTTACAGACTGGCCATAGCCCATAGAGTTTCCGATTGCCACAGCAGAATCACCTGTCTTGATTGTGGTCGAATCGCCGAGTGCTGCAATTTTGATCTGACTCTGTGTTTCTTCTGATAAATCGCTCATCGAAACCTTAAGAACCGCCAGATCCTTACTTTCGTAGATTCCCTGAATCTGCGCGTCGGCAGAGGTGTCATCTACAAATCCAATCGAAATATCACTGTTTCCTGCCGATTCAATAACATGGTAGTTGGTCACGATATATAAGAGGTCCCCCTCCTGGCGAATGATGATTCCGGAGCCGCTGCTGGGCGCTTCATAGGAATGTGACTCCCCGAACCAATCAAAATACTCTAAAGTCTCTGTATTGGTAATCGATACGATGCTTGGCATGACCTCCTTGACCATGGAAGAAACATCCGGTGTGATGACCGTTACCTTGCCTTCCCCGGCAGACGCTTTCTCTGATTCGTTCCCCTGGGATTCTGCCTCACTATCCGTGCTCTCCTGCGTGCGATCTTCTTCTTGTGTGCTCTCTTCCTCCTGCGCGCGCTCTGCCTCCTCTGGGGCTGCCGCTTCCTCTGATCCGTCTCTTTGTACATCGTCGGCTTTCCCCGGGGAATCCGACGTCCCATTGCCGGCATCTCCAATCTGATTGTCTTTTATCATATCAGTCGATGGTAGCTCAGCGAAAAAGATCTGCGACATAAAAAAACCAATGACTGCCAAAACAGCGCAGCCACATATGATTCCCAGAATTCCTTTTCCATTTTTTTGATTCTCTGGTTTTTTATCCCTGTCATCTCCGTACATATATCGTTCCTCCTCTATAAACACCAGTTTATATCTGACCTGCTCTGTCGGACGCCAGTGCTGTCAACCACTCACGCTTCGTGTTTTATTCATTTCCCATTGTGCCAAACGTGAAGCGTTGAAGCCGCTCTTCCCATCGCGTTTGCGTACTTTAATATACCATAGTAAATGCATTTATTTACTGCATTTACTATAGGTGTGAGTATATTTTTTGTGATTCTATCATGAATTTGTGTATTCTGTGTGACTTGCTCTTCCCATTCCCATGGAATGAACGAAATGGCTTGCCGTTTTGTTCATATGGATATCAAGCAGAGAAAGTAAACAAACAGGACCATGGAAATGCATAATGCCGTCCATGATCCTGACTTAGGAACTGTGAAGCAGGAACTCCTCTTACTCCACCGTCACTGACTTCGCCAGATTTCTCGGTTTATCCACATCGCAGCCCTTTCCAACAGATACATAGTAGCTGAACAGCTGCAGTGGAATGATGGCCAGAGAATTGGTAAAGTATTTATTGGTCGGCGGAATATAAATGACATAATCTGCCGACTTCTCTATATCTGTATTTCCTTCATTGGTTACAGCAAGAACGAATGCCCCTCTGGTACGGACCTCTTCGATATTGCTGACCGTTTTCTTATACAGGTGCTGCTGGGTCACAACGGCACCGACTAAGGTTCCTTCTTCAATCAGGGAAATTGTTCCATGCTTTAACTCTCCGGCCGCATAGGCTACGGAATTGATATAGGAAATCTCCTTTAGCTTAAGAGACGCCTCCATGGAAATGGCATAATCGATTCCACGTCCAATGAAAAACACATTTTCTGCAGCCAGATAGCGGTTCGCGAAGCGCTGAATCCTCTCCTTGTTATTTAAAAGCATTTCAATCTGCTCCGGAAGGCGGTTCAGATCCATGATCATCTCCGTGAGCTCCTCTTCCGTAATGGTTCCTCTCACCTTTGAAAAATGCATTGACAAAAGGTACAGGGCAATCAACTGGGTACTGTATGCTTTCGTCGTTGCCACCGCAATCTCCGGTCCTGCCCAGGTATACATGACATTATCTGCTTCTCTCGCAATCGAGCTTCCTACGACATTCACGATTCCCAGTGTCTTTGCGCCCCGCGCTTTTGCCTCACGAAGTGCGGCCAGGGAATCGGCCGTCTCCCCCGACTGACTGATGATGATCACCAGCGAATGCTCCTCAATCAACGGATCCCGGTACCGGAACTCCGAAGCCATATCCACCTCGACCGGAATCTTTGCCATTTCTTCAAAAATATATTTTGCCGTCACTCCCGTGTGATATGCAGAACCACAGGCAACAATAAAGATTCTCTTGATTTCTTTGATTTCCTCTGCTCCCATGCCGAGCTCTTCGATTTCGACCGTACCATTCTTGATCCGCGGACTAAAGGTATCCCGAACCGCCTTTGGCTGTTCATACATCTCCTTTAGCATAAAATGCTCATATCCACCTTTTTCTGCCGCGTTAACGTCCCATTCGATCTTTGAGGACTCTTTTTCGATTTCTTCCCCATCCACGTTATAAAAATGAATTTCTTCCCGGTCCAGACAAACGATCTCTTCATTTTGAATAAAGAAAACCTCTCTCGTATATTTTAAGACTGCCGGAACATCCGAAGCGATCAAATTGCCACTCTGCCCTTTTCCGACGATCAGCGGACTATCCTTTCTGACTGCATAGACCTTCTCCGGATGGTCTTTGAACAGGATGCCAAGAGCATAGGATCCCTCTACCCGGTGCATAACCTTAGTAATCGCCTCGATTGGATCCCCATGATAATAATAATCCAGTAAATGAGCCAATACTTCCGTATCCGTCTGGGATACAAATTCATAGCCTCTTTTTTCCAGATTCTTTTTCAGCTTCTGGTAGTTTTCGATGATTCCATTATGTACTACGACGATGGATTCATCCTGATTGATATGAGGATGCGCATTCACGTCCGAAGGCTCACCATGTGTTGCCCAGCGGGTGTGCCCGATTCCCGCACATCCTGACATCGTCTGACCTCCATGGGTCAGTTCATCCAGAACCTTTAAACGCCCCCGCGCCTTTTTCATCGATATTTTCCCATCTTCGGAAACAGCGATTCCTGCCGAATCATACCCCCGATACTCCAGCTTTGCCAGACCGTCCAAAAGAATCGGCGCCGCCTGTTCTGTTCCTACATATCCAACTATCCCGCACATAAACTTCCTCCTATTTTTCGTTCTGCTCGAAATCCCAAAATCGTTTATTCATACTTAGCTTTTTCACCATCGGTAAGGACAATTTGTCATAATTCCATCCTACCCGGTATCCTAAAAACTTCACGCCGCTTTGCATGATCAATTCCAGGATCAGCCACGGTTTTTTTATTTGAATCAAATACTTTGCTGTATCCAGGACCAGACGGATTCCCTCTGACTCAGATGGAATCCCGGCAAAAATTTCCGGATGCATCCTCTGGGAAACTCCCAGATCAAAATTTCTCGAAAACAGTGTTGGCAGATTATAATTATGAGAATGATACACCTTTGCCTCTGAAACATAAGCAATCCTGTATCCATGCCGGACCAGCTTTCCTGCATATACCATATCCTCGTTAAATATCATATGCTCCCCGAAGCCGCCCAGTTCATCATAAATGGATTTTTTATAGGCAGCACAGGCATTGGAACAAAAAAAGGTCTTGATGCCGAGCTCCCCTACATCCTCCCATGACTTGATCCTGCTCTCCTTGGGATAATTGAACCTCCTTGTGTACTGTTCAATCAAAGAGGCTGTCTTTTTCGGAAGCTGCCTTGCATAGGAGGCTTCGCATTTTCCCTCTATAATAGGCGTGACCAGCTCTTCGATCAGGGAGACATGCGCCGGCAGCGAGTCCTGCGTCATAAAGACCAAAATATCCGCCGTCGAGCTTTTCGCAGCTTCCGCCCGGGTCGTTCCATGATCAAATTCCTCTTTGGGAATATGGTGCACCTCTGACAGGTGCAGTTTTTCAAGAGAGGATTTCCAATACTGTTCCCCTGTATTCCATATTAAAATATCATCCGGCGGCATCGTCTGAACCTTTAATCTGCGAATCAGCTCCCGGAACTGTCTTCCCGGCCGATACGTCGGTATAATCACATCGATTTTCATCTTGCTACCTCCCTGGTGCAATCAAGAGCTGCGCGCGGGATCCAAAAGCCCCGGATTCGCCCTCTTCCCAATCGCCGTTCCTTTCGAACTGTTCATCAATATCCCGGTTCGCTGACACCGGAATTATAGATGATTTCCGCACTCAGCTCCTGAACCTTGCTGGATGGAGCATAGTCTGTTTCATCAAATAAAAAGTTATGGAGCTTTACGACATTGCTCTCTAACGTGGTCGGAACAACACAGTCTAAGGTTCCTACATCTGTCGCCTGTTTATCAAACGGAAATCCTGACTGCTCTCCCATATCATACGTTGCGACCTTGCTCACCATGCCCAGAATGTCTGAGGATGTCAGGCTCGTGTTGACTTCCGGAAGAATTGTGTCCACAATTTTGTTCAGCGTCAGGACATCTGCTTTTTTTGCTTTTTCCAGCATCTTGGTAAGAACAGTCCTCTGACGTTCCGTTCTCTTGTAATCATCTCCGGCCGTATAGCGGATTCTGGAATACGACACGGCCTGAATGCCATCGAGAGTCTGCAATCCCGGCTGGGTAACGTCCACCGTCGTCTTTCCCGTGACCTGCTGGGTCTCTGTCGCGTATCCGTTGATCAATGGAATCTCTTCCTCCGTGACGTCAACTTCTATTCCGCCCAGCAGATCGATGGTATCTGCTAAAGCAAGAAAGTCCACGGATACAAAGTCTGTAATATCCAGATCCAGATTGATATTGAGCATATCGATTGCCTGCTTCGGTCCCCCGGTCTGATACGCATTATTCGCTTTATTGAAGCTTCCGTCGGACTGGTCTAGGTATGTATCACGATAGACCGATACCAGACGGATTTCTCCCGTCGCATTATTGATACTTGCCACAATGATCGTATCACTCCGGTTTCCCTCTTCCAAGCTTCCGGTCTCTCTGCTGTCCAGACCAAAGACGGCGATGTTTTTGTAGCCTTCCATTGTCTCCGTCGTATTCTGATTGATTTCATTGATCTGAATGCTTTCTTTAGAGATCGTTGTTGTCTGCACCTTGTTCAGCTTTGCGCGGACATACAGCGCAATGAGCAGGACAATGATAATGAGTACCTCAATTACGAACATGATAATTCTGCGTTTTCTTTTTGGTTTAGCATTTCCAGCCACGTTTTTTTCCTCCTGTGTTCTGTTTGTTTTTTCTTGTTTTTAATATGCGTTTTTATTGATAAATCCTTTAAAGATGGTCAAAAATAAAATCTTGATATCCAGCCCCAGGGTCCAGTTCTCAATGTAATACAGATCATAATCGATTCGTTTGCGGATAGAAGTATTCCCCCGATATCCGTTGATCTGCGCCCAGCCGGTCATACCGGGTCGGACCTGATGCTTGACCATATACCGTGGAATCTCTTCCCGGAACTTTTCCACGAACTGCGGCCGCTCCGGCCTGGGACCTACGAGGCTCATATCTCCTTTTAAGACATTGAACAGCTGCGGCAGCTCATCTATGCTGGTCTTTCTCATCACACTTCCGGCCCGCGTCACCCGCGGATCATCTTTTTGGGTCCAGCCCTTTTTCTCTTCTTTTTCTGACTGGACCTCCATGGTCCGGAATTTCAGCATTTTAAAATTTCGGTTCCTTAAGCCTACTCTCTCCTGCTTAAAAATGATCGGTCCCGGAGAGGATCGTTTTACCACGACCGCCGCGCAGAGCATGACGGGCGAAAACAGAACGATCAAAACCAGAGACCCTGCCACATCCATAGCACGCTTGATTGCGGCATAGAGCAGATTATTCAATGGAACATGGCGGATATTGATGATTGGCAGTCCCTCCAGATCCTCGATATAGGGAATCGTCGGAATCACATTGTTATAATCCGGAACAAATTTCGTATGCACGCCGGATTTTTCACAAAGGCTCACAATATGCTCCAGGCGGGAATACTCATCGATGCTCAAGGTGATTACGATCTCATCCAGGCGATTCTCCGGAAGAATCACCAGAAGATTATCAATTCTTCCAATGACCTTGATTCCTTTGTACTGTGTTCCTCTGGCAATATTATCATCTAAAATCCCACGGATCGTATAGCCCCATTCCAGATTATCCATGACCCGGTCAATAAATTCCTCTGCCGCCCGGCTGTAGCCTACCAGAAGAATGTGCTTTTGATTGTAGCCCTTTTCCCGAAAGCTGTGCAGAATATTGCGCAGAATCATCCGGAACAATAGTTCTAAGAACATATTGATCCCAAAAAAGATAAAAATCATAATACGGGAATAATCCGACTCCCGAAGCAGATAGAGGAGCACAATAAAAATCAGGACTCCCATCGCATTGGCTTTGAACAGGCTGACTGCCTCCCGCTTTAAGCTCTGCATTCTCCGTGGAGTATAGACATTGAACATATTATATAGGATCATATACCCTGGCAGAATGATGATCAATGCCCGAAAATACTTCTGTGCTGAAAGCTGCTCCTGTATGATGAACAACCCGCTCTTTAAGCGAAGATACCACGCCAGAGCATAAGAGCCGATAATAATCAGAACGTCAATCATGACATGCAGCCGATTAAAATATTTTTGATTATCTTTTATCAAAACTGTTCTCCCTTTTGTCGCTTAACGCCTTTTAATGCGCTTCCATGTATTTTCCCATAATTCCATCTGAAGCCTGGTATATCTTTTCAGGTTTTTCCAATGGAATCTTGTTTTCTTTCCGGTCAAGGGCATGCAAAACCCTTTTCCCAATCCCTTCCGGTAGGCCGCTCCAAATCCCATGCTCGTGAAATACAAGGTTTTTATCAGATAGCCTGCCATCAGAAAAGGAAGATTGATCAGCTGCTGCCCCCATGGCATATTTTTCCGGATCAGATAAATACTATTCCTTGCTGCATGAAAGACCTTAAAGGAATTATAACGGGAACCGGTCGCCGCGCTTCCTAGGTGATCCACGACCGCCGACGGGACATAAATATTCCGGTATCCTGCCAATCTGGCGCGATATCCCAGATCGATATCTTCCAAATAGGCAAAAAATGCCGTGTCAAATCCTTTAAGCCGTTCTAAGACCTCCCGCCGATAAATCACTGCTCCGCCACAGGAAGCAAAAATATCCGTCTGCTGCTGATAGTCTGCGCATGGCCGATCCTTTCCCCTTGCATAAGCCCAGCCAAGCGCACAGTAAAAATCTCCGGCGTCATCTACAAGCTCCGGCTGATGTGCCTGACGAAGCAGGGCGGAGGCAGAAAAAACATCCGGCTCGCTCTCCATCGCATTTACCAGCTCCTGAATAAAATCCGGCTCCGCCACCGTATCATTATTGAGCAAAACAACATACGGTGAGGATGTCTTTTGAATCCCGAGATTTACAGCGTTACAAAAACCCGTATTTTTCTTTAACCAAAGTTTTCGGACTTCCGGATAGCCGCGGCTCAAAAGCTCTCTGCTTCCATCCGTGGAGCCATTATCCACTACGACGATTTCAAGCTCCGGATAACTCTGCAGCAAAAGGGAGTCCAGACAATCTCTGAGTACCTCTTTGCCATTCCAGTTCGGAATGATCACCGCTATTTTATCTACTTTATCCACTTTACTGAATCCACTCCTTATACAAATCCCGCCGCTGATTTTGAAAGGCCGGATTCTTTTTTCGCACTGCCTTCACTGTTTCGAAATCAATCTCTCCCAGAAAATATCCTTCTCCGTCAGAAGCCTGCGCCAGGATCCGTCCTTCAGCATCGGTCAGCATGCTCCGTCCTACGAACCCGTTTCGGTCTCTTTCTGTTTTTCCTGACTGATTGACTGCCAGGACCGGTAGCAGATTGACCACTGAGGTCGTCCGTACCAGTAACTCCCAATGATCGAATCTGGGCTGATGGAATGCTGCTGGAATCACCAGAAACTTCGCCCCGCTCATAGACAGCGCTCTCGCTTCCTCAGGGAAACGCAGATCATAACAGATTTCAATTCCAATTCTTCCAATGTCTAAATCAAACAGCCCCAGTGAATTTCCTGCCAACGACCAGTCGGATTCACAAACGCCATAGGCATCGAACAAATGCAGCTTGTCATAATATCCCACAAGCTTCCCTTCACGGTCGATGACCAGCGCACGGTTTTTGACCTTTTCCTCGTTTTGGGTCTTCACCGCATAGCTTCCCGTAACCACGTTGGTATGATAAGTGCGGGCGATTTCCTTCCAAAACGCTTCAAATCTCCCACCGGGCTCTTCTCCAAATTCTTCCTGTGAAGAATCCCCGCCAAAACGTTGATAATACATTTCAGGAGCCGCAATCAGATCCACCATTTTCTGGTTCTCCATTGCTTTTTCTATCAGCTTTGCAGCCTTCTCCAACATTCCTTCTTTGTTAGTATTACATAATAGCTGCAATCCTATTACGTGAATTACTGGCATTTTTTCATCCTTTCGAAACGCTCTTTTTTTGACTGCGCGCTGCATCTGTCTCTTTCTCTTTTGCTGTGGCAGACTCCGTTAAATCCTCCTGCTCTTTTCTCTGCTTTTGAACCAGAGCGTTGACTGCAATTCCCAGTCCCATCATTGTCCAATAGATAGGAGCCAGTGTCGTAGAGGAATCGTTCATCAGCCCAGTCAGGATATAGCCGAGATTTCCCAGACAGATTGCCACACCAACGACAGACAGATAACTCTCAAAACGATCCTTCCAATAGAGCCGGACACTTCCGATAAAATAGTACAGGAAGAACACCAGATATGCAATCAGAGAAGGAATCCCTGTCTGAACGGCAATCTGCAAAAAGATATTGTGCGGCTTGGAAATCAGCATCGCGCGGTATCCGTCATTGTATGCCTGAACATAATCAGTCTGCGGAAAGACCAAAAGAAAGGTATCCGGTCCGGAGCCGAACAGCCAGTATTTTTTCAGCAGAGGAAAGGTCCTCGACCAGATATATCCCCGTCCATCCGCAAAACCACCTTTATTTTCAAAGAACATATGCTCTGCCGCCTGCATTTTTACAAATTTTCCATACGGCGTATAATAGGCGTATCCGCTCATGTTTGGCGCATCGTTGGTAAAATACCAGATATTTGTTTCAGCGCCTTCGACACCTGCCTGTTCAATATATTTAGGTATTTCGATTCCCATACAATATTGGGTATCCGAAACCTGCGTCGGAATCAGAGAGAATGGAAAACGGTCGTCATTGACTTTTACTTTGCTCCCATCCTCGGTAAGAGCAAACTCTACTTCCTTGTCCTCCTGGTCTTTCAGTTCAAAAACCATCGACTTATTTTCCTGCAGCGTATAAGAGGCCTTTAATGTGTTTCCGGCATAATCTATTTCTACGGCCTCCTGCTCTGTCCGGATATCCTCGATAGAAAAGGACCGTACCTCTGACACATTGACCATGATGCTCTGAAATCTCTGAACCAGGGCAAAATCATGGGCAAAATCGTAAACAAAGAACAAAAGCAGAAAGACAAAGATTCCCGGAATTGCAAACTTTTTGTATTGTAAGACCAATTTCCGGTATGCAATGATCATGACAAGAAAGATAAAAATCAACATGACCAGTCCGGTCTTTGATCTGCTTCCGATCAGGCAGATTGCCAGTCCTACCTCTACTGCCGCGAAGAGAGCTTTTATGATTTTATTTTTTGTCACAAAGATTGCCATCAAAAACAACGGCGCCACCATAACGACATACGAACCTACATAGTTCGGATTATACAGGGAAAGATAGACCTGTCCCGGCGCCATCGTGAACTGAATACTATCCTTGTTCGGCCAAAAGCTTTTTGGCAGATACAGGTATTTGACCAGATCTGTTGAGAACAGGTCCATTTTGAGGTATTGGGATACGCCGACGATGGACATCACACAGGCGCTCGCCAGCAGTCCGTAAATCACGGCTTTGACTGCCTTTTCTGATTCGACCACAGAAAAGGTATAGATCACACAGAGCCCATAGGCGAGCAGTACAAAACCCGATTCAAACTGATCCATCATTCCCCTGGCAGAAAAATATTTATTCTGGGAAAAAACAAACGACAAAATGACCAGTCCCATATATACGACCACAGGGATCAGATATTTTGATTTGAATGCGGATAGTCCGCTGATATAGAGCCGGCAGACAATGACACCAATCATAATCACTGCCGTGATCAGCAAAAACACCGCCTTATGATACAGGAAAAAATCTGAAGAGGTACCTGATGATGTGTACCATTCATAATTTTCCAAATGGGTTTCATAGCTTTTCATCCGAACAATCAATGGAATCAGGGCAGACGCCAAAAAAACAGGAATCAAAAGCCATATACTAAAATTTTCCTTTGTCTGATGACCATACCTTTGCATGATTCTTCTACCTTTCTACTTTATGATTTGCCAGCTGCTGTTCGTCCGGTTTCCACTCCTGCCAGAGCGTCCGATAGTGCAGTTCTTCCTCTGTACGTCCCAATGCGCCATAACATTCCATCAGGCGTTTTCGCGGATAATCTCCCTGATAATGTATGTTTAAAAACGCCCCCGTCGTAAAAGCTGCATTGTAGAACCAGATCACAGCCTCCTCATACTCTTTCTTTTCAAAGAAATACTCTCCCAGCTCATAACAGATCTCCGAACAGGGATCTGACGCCACAGCATGAACCATGCCCCGGAAGAATTCATGAATCTTTCCTAAAAGACGGTACGCTTTAGAAAGTACAGCTATGATATAATTCATTTCATCTGCAGATCTGGTCTCATCCCTTTTCATCCGCTCAAAAGCAGGAATTGCCTGAACAAAGTCCTCTTTTTTCCCGGAAAAGAACAATTCTTTGGCATACATATGCAGCAGCCGCTCCGACAGACGTTCTCCTCGCTTTAGCACGCGGTCATAAATATGAAAATCCCGCCCCGCATGATTTTGCTCCGGCATATGACAAATTTCGATCTCACTGTCATATACGACCGGATCCAAGCGGACCATTTCATGAACCGGCTCTGTCCACAGAAAGGTCCGCAGACGCCGAAACAGCTTTGGGCGATACTCCTGATCAAAATTATAGGTCGTTCCCATCGAGAGCTGGTTCGTATATTTCATCTGAACAATCTCTATTTCTTCCATCCGGAGGCGTTTTAGATCCAGGAAACGCTTCCGGTTCTCCTCATCCAGAACTTCATCCGCATCCGCGGAATATATGAACTCCATCTTTGCCTTGGAAAAAGCAAAATTTCTCGCATCAGCAAAATCATCCCGCCAGACATAATCATAGATCTGATCCGTATATCTTGCCGCGATTTCCCGGGTCCGATCCGTGGAGCCGGTGTCAACAATAATAATTTCATCGCCGATTCCCTTCAGCGAATCCAGGCAGCGGGCCAGCACCCTTTCCTCATTCTTGACGATCATGCAGATTGAAATCGTATTCAACTTTTTCACCTCACCCCTGCTTCTTTGCCCGTATCATCATACTCTCCTCGTAGACAAATACCTCCTGGCAAAGCAGCCAGGCCCGGAGCAAATGTCCTGCAAGAACACAAAACCTGCTTCCCTGCGAATCCTTCTGTGATGAACTCTCCATCCGCTTTTCCAGTTCAAACAAAAGCCCGAACAGCCAGTCACAATATGCATCATACTGATCCTTTTTCATGATCAACATTGGGAAAACAGACTCTTCCTGTCCCTCTAAGACCCAGTGGCAGGCTGCCTCATACTCTGGCTCCTTTTCCTTTAGAACGGAATAAAACAATTCCAGATCTTCCTTGGAAAAAAGCTTGAGCAGCTGCTCCCGGATCGTTCCCGAAGACACATGAGAATCCGGTGCTAAGAGCACGTCATAATTCTCTAAATCGTTCTCAATGTCGGCCTTGGAAAGTAATTTTCCCTTCTTGGAAAACAAACGGTCGATGCTGCAGATTCCCAAGATATCACAATCAACATTTTTCCAGAGCCAATACAGACCGGTCAGCTCGGCAAACTGTGGGTTTTTTTCTGAAATATGATCTCCTGTGTGGTCTCCCGTCATCCCAGCAATTGGATTTTTGCTGCTGCCCAGCTGCAGAGCCTGATACATTCCATCTTCCGGAACCTTGCAGGCCTCTTTCGTCAATACGTACATTCTAGTATCCATAATTTTTCCGAATCCTCTCATATAATACGGCTGTCTTTCCTCCATCTGTATCTGCCTCTCTGGCACGATTGATATAGGTCCATGCCGCTTCTCCCTGCTTTAAGATATCTGAAAGATAGGCTCCGAACAGACAAATCTCCAGATCTTCGCTTTCATTCTCTTTTTCTACCACCTGCAGGGCTTCCTCATATTTTTTCTGCTCCATCAAATCGACAATACGGTTCTTATGATAATCCAGGGAATCCACGACATAGTATACTCCCTGGGTATAATTTAATTCCATCTGGGAGGCTTGCATCTTTTTATCCTCTACGCTCTTCGTAAGAGCTACATATCTCCCATGATCGATCGCATATAAGAGCCAATCCTGCAGCTCTTCTTTCGAACAGCGATCCTCTAAATTCAGTGCCAGCACCAGATCATAATATTTCTCTGAGCGCTCTCCTTTAGAAAAAATGTGGTCATAAATTTTTTTATAAATCGGGAATGTCATCTCTCCCAGCTCGATTCCATCCAGCAACAGAGCCTCCGGCAGCTCCCGGTTCGCTGTCTGTCTGGCGATTCCCCGAAACTGTTCGATAAACATGCCGATATCCAAAACGCAGTCTGCTTTATTTCGGTTGATAAAATCGAAATAGAACAGAATCTCATCTATTTTCATAGTGTTCCTCCTGTGTTATATTCACGATTGAATATTCTGTAAAAAACAATATCTTATCTTAACACATATCGTTTTCTCCGTCAAATACGTTTTTCTAGCATTATATCATCTTCCCTGATTCCATTGCAATGGACAATCTATACAAAAATTCAAGCCAAAAACCGCCAAACTGCTTTTTCACAGCAGCCTGACGGCTTTTTTACGGGTTTTCTGTTTTTTCTATCACTATTGAACCAGCTTTTTATCCTCATGAACAAAATAGCACGCTGTTTTGTTTATGGGCTGCGCCGGATTTTGTTAACGAGTATATTTATTCCTCCGCGTCCTTTAGCTTGCCGGCGCGTTCCTTGATCTCCCGCTCTGCCACATCCTCCGGAGCCTGCTCATAACGCGCAAATTCATAGGAGAAG
>CADBUD010000219.1 GCA_902797785.1 uncultured Lachnospiraceae bacterium | reverse complement strand
GAATCATGCAGAATATAACGTTAAAAAATATTCTTGAAAACCTCATAAATCACGCCATACCATTCTCTTACCAGATAGGTGGGGAATAGCCACCAGTGTGTAGGAGCTGCGACCGCATAAGGGTGAAGTTCGAGCTTTTCTGCAATCTGAAAGGCTCGATATTCATGAAATTCATTGGTCACGATGGCAATCGTGTTTCCTAAATTTCGTTCCTTCATAATAGCAAGAGAAAACTGCAGGTTTTCCCGCGTGGAGGTCGATTGATCTTCGAGCAGCAGACGGTCTTTTTCAATACCGTGTTCTGTCAGATATCGATACATGCATTCGGCTTCGCTGATTGCTTCATCACCGCCCTTCCCACCGGATAAAATACAGACCGTGGTTTCGTGGGTATTCAGATATTTCCTTGCTGTTTCGAGGCGTTCTGTCAGCATCAGACTTGGTCTTGTCCCTTTTACCCGGCATCCAAGGACCAGAAGCGGGACATCCCCGGTTGGTGTTTGATGGACACTTTGTATCATAAAGAAGGATATTATGACGGCGGAAAGAAGGCAGAAGATCATGCCCCCGCCCACCACAAAAAGCAGGGATTTCCCCCAAATAGATTTCCGGAGAAAACGGACAAATTCGAGGATCTGTTTCAAGAACAGTCCGCAGATCATCAAAAGCAGGCCGATGAATAGTCCGGTGGCATTCCCGATATTCAAAATCCGGAATGTAATTAAGGGCAGAAGAAAGAGAATCGTACATACGATTCCTGCCAGCAGACATATGATGCGTAGAATATTCATAATACAATCTCCTTGAAATAGATAGGAAACGAATTTATTCGTTTCCTATTTCGTTTGTTTGTGTGCCGCGCCAAATTTAAAGAAAAGACATCCAAAGCATAAAAGAATCTGTAAAATGGTCGAGCACGGAGTAGCCAGTCCAATATGGAACAGAGATACCGGTTTCTGTCTGCTCATGAAAAACGAGACCGGAACTCTGACGAGGAACGCTCCGGTGATTCCCTGTGCCATGACGAATGCCGTATATTCCATACCATTAAAAAATCCAATAAAGCAAAAGAGAAAGCAGGTAAGCAGACAGTCTATGGCGTAAGCTTTCAGGTATTGCGCAGATGCTTCAATAACAGCAGCGTCCTTTGAGAATATTCCGGACAGGATATCGCCGTGGAAAAAGGAAATATAAAACATCAGCACGCCAAAGAGGAAGGAAATACTGATGGCATATTTGAGTCCTGTGACAGCCCGGTCGATTTTACCGGCTCCGCGGTTCTGGGCGGTAAATGCGGACATCGACTGCATGAAGGCAGCAGGAACCAGCATGATGAAGGCGCATACCTTCTCGGAAACGCCGACGCCGGCGGAATAGATCAATCCAAGGGAATTGACAATGGCAAGGATCACTAAAAAAGAAATTCCCACTAAGAGATCCTGAAGAGCAATCGGGATACCTAGACGAAGAATTTTGGTAATGATTCTTTTGTCCCACGTTAGACAGTCTTTATGAAAGATAAAAGGCAGCGTTTTTTTTCGTATCAGAATCATGGATATGATGACACTGATCAGCTGGGCAAATACGGTGGCAATAGCAGCTCCGCGGGTTCCCATTTCCAAACCTGCCACCAAGAATAAATCTCCGAGAATATTGCAGATGCAGGCGATCAATACCGTGATCAGCGGAGTGTTTGAGTCCCCGATACCGCGAAAAATACTTCCGATCAGATTATAGGCAATGATGATAATGGTTCCGATGCCGCAGATTCGGATGTAGTCTTCGGTCAGGGAAAAAGCCTCCTTTGGCGCGTGCATAATTTTGGCAAGCTGCGGAGCAAACAGGGCAGTCAGCAGAGTCATGATAAGACCTGCTGCCAAAAAGAGAAGGATACCGCTTCCTACAATTTTTCCGCCTTCTTCCGGTTTTCGTTCCCCTATTTTTTCCCCAAGGAATACGGTCATGCCCATAGCTAATGAGCTGATCAGGTTCGTAAGAGTCAGCATGATCTGTGAACCTGTTGAGACAGCAGAAACATCCGATGACAGGGCAAATTTTCCAACAATCATCAAATCGACGGCACCATACATTGACTGCAAAAATAAGGCAAATAAAATGGGACCTGCGAACCTGATGAGGGAAAATATGATGTTTCCATTGGTAAAATCGATTCGTTTTTCCATGGTTGTATGTTGTTCTCCATTTCTTTGATTCTTATCGTAAACGCATAAATTCGTTTCCTATACTATATGATAGTATGTTGTGGGGGGATTGTCAAATCCTGAGAAGGTTACTATTCACAGTCCTCCTCCCGGCATTCGGATTTCCCGCTGCTTGTAACAGTTCAGCCATTCGGCTTCTCTGTTACAAAATGCACAGAGATGATGCATTCTGCATCACCTCGCGCACATTGCCCCGGATT
>CADBUD010000218.1 GCA_902797785.1 uncultured Lachnospiraceae bacterium | reverse complement strand
TCTATGATATCCCGGATGAGCATCGTCTTATCGACATAATACATGTCCCTGTCTATGAATTCTTTATAATTCTCGTATCCAATTCCAATCTTCTTCATTTCAGGCACCACCTTTCATCTCCCGGCAGCAGCTCCATCTTACGACTTCACCGGCATAAAGAATAGGACTGAACTGCTTTTTTATTTTGGAAGCTTAAAGGAACTTTTCAAAGAAACAATGCGGTTCAACACCAAACGATCCTGCGTGGTATCCCTTGTATCGACACAGAAAAATCCCTCTCTTACGAACTGATATTTATCTCCCGGCTTGGCTGCTGAAAATGCCGGCTCTAAAAATGCCTTTCGTACTTCCAACGAGTTTTCGTTGATATTCATTGTACCGTCTTCGTTATAAACCCCCTTTTCTTCATCTATGATATTGTCATAAAGACGTACCTCTGCTTCTATTGCGGTCTTTGCGCATACCCAGTGAATCGTTCCCTTTACCTTCCGTCCGGTAAATCCGCTTCCTGCCTTTGTCTCCGGATCATAAGTGCAATGTACGACGGTCACATTTCCATTCTCATCCTTTTCAAAAGAAACACATTTTACAAAATAAGCATTCATCAGACGTACTTCATTTCCCGGGAACAGACGGAAATATTTCTTTGGCGGTTCTTCCATGAAATCCTCCCGTTCAATGTAAAGCTCTCTGCCAAAGGGAAGCTTTCTGCTGCCCAACGCTTCATTCTCCATATTGTTCGGAGCATCCAGATATTCTATCGAATCCTCCGGATAATTATCAATCACCAGCTTTAACGGATCGGTCACTGCCATAAAGCGAGGCGCCTTCTGCTTTAAATCTTCCCGGATACAATATTCCAGCATCGCATAGTCCACAGAATTATCTGCCTTGGATACGCCGCAGAGCGAAACAAATTTTTGAATGGACTCCGGCGTAAAACCTCTGCGTCGAAGCGCCGCGAGCGATACCAGACGTGGATCATCCCAACCATCTACGATGTTCTCCTCTACCAGCTTTTTGATATAGCGTTTTCCTGTCACGACATTGGTCAGATACAGCTTGGCGAACTCAATCTGCTTCGGTGGTTTTTCAAACTCCAGCTCACGTACCACCCAGTCATATAAAGGACGATGATCTTCAAATTCCAGCGTACAGATGGAATGGGTGATTCCTTCAATTGCATCTTCTACCGGATGGGCATAGTCATACATTGGATAGATGCACCACTGATCTCCTGTATTGTGATGGGAGACATGGGCAACCCGGTAAATGATCGGATCTCTCATATTGATGTTCGGGGAGGCCATATCGATTTTTGCCCGAAGCACTTTTTCTCCATCTGCATAGACTCCGTTTTTCATTTCCTCGAACAAGGCCAGATTTTCCTCCACACTACGATCCCTGTACGGGCTGTTCTTCCCCGGCTCAGTCAAGGTTCCACGATACTCCCGAATCTGATCCGGGGTCAGATCGCAGACATAGGCCTTTCCTTTTTTGATCAGCTTTATCGCACCTTCATACATCTGCTGGAAATAGTCTGACGCAAAATACAGATGATCCTTCCAATCGGCTCCCAGCCACTGAATATCCTCTTTGATCGAATCTACGAACTCCGTTTTTTCTTTTGTCGGATTGGTGTCATCAAAGCGCATGTGAAACTCACCGTGATATTCCTGCGCCAGACCATAATTTAATAAAATCGATTTTGCATGTCCGATATGGAGATAACCATTCGGCTCCGGCGGAAAGCGGGTACAAACCGTATCATAGGTTCCCTCCTGCAAATCCTTTTCTATGATTTGTTCGATAAAATTTTTGGATACTACTTCTTCTTTTTCTGTCATTTCCATTCTTTTTTCCTCCAAGAATACTCGTCAGGAAAAAGCATTGTCTTTTTCCTGATGATTTATGATGGCCTCTGCCATTTTCATTGCCCTGTAGTTTTCTTTTACATCATGAACCCGAAAGATCCGGCAGCCCTTCAACACACCCATCACCGTCGTGGCGATGGTTCCTTCCACTCTCTGATCGGTCGGAAGATCCAGGGTATTTCCAATCACGGATTTTCTGCTGGTTCCCAAAAGGATCGGATAGTCCAGCTCCAACAGCCGCTCTAAATGATTCAGCACGATCAGATTTTCCTCTGTCGTTTTTCCAAATCCGATTCCCGGATCGAGCAGGAGGTTCTCTTTTTTGATTCCTGCATCATATGCAATCTGAAGGCTTTCCCTTAAATCTGACAGAACCTCATCCATCAGCCTGACATATGGCTGCTGTTCCCGGTTCCGGTTATGCATCAGGCAGCAGGGCCGCTGAAACTTTGCCGCAATTTCCGCAATCTCCTTTGAACCCTTCAGTCCCCAGATATCGTTCAGCAGATCTGCTCCCGCAAGGAAAGCCTCTTTCGCTGTTTTTGCTTTGTACGTATCAATTGAGATTGGAATGTCAAACCTCTGTTTGATGGCTTCAATATAAGGGAGGACACGCTCGATCTCTTCTTCCTCTGATACCGGCTGATGTCCCGGCCTTGCAGATTCCCCTCCGATATCGATGATCGCGGCTCCCTCATGGATCATCTGCTCCGTATGAAACAGCGCCGCATCAATGGAATTCCATTTTCCCCCGTCAGAGAATGAATCCGGCGTCACGTTTAAGATTCCCATTAGATAGCAGCTTGTTCTAAAATCAAATTCCTTTGTTCCAATTTTCATTTTTTATCTCCTTCCTGACCTCACCCAAATAAGACAGCGAACCAAAGGCGATGACCACCTTTTCATCTTTTTGGGGATCTTTCGAAAGCTCCTGACAAATCTTTTGCACGGCTTGTCCTGCACTGCCGACCGCCCTGCACTCAATCTGTCTTCCCTGCTGCGCCGCAATTGTTTTGATCTGTGAAGATAATTCTTCTGCTAAAAGTCTTCGTTCATTTTTGGGCGTTACGGTATCTATCCGTCCAGCCAGCGGCAGGATCTTTTTGATCATCCCGGAATAATCCTTGTCCGCTAGGACGCCCATCAAAAAATGGATCTTCTTTCCCGGATAACGTTTTTGGATGGTTTCTGCCAATTCCGTCACTGCGGCCGGATTGTGCGCTCCGTCCAGAATGATATCCGGGCGATGCATCACAAATTCGAACCTTCCCGGCCAGATGGCATGCTCCAATCCATACCTAATATCGGAATAGGAAAGATGTATTCCCTTCTCCATCAAAAGCTCTGCCGCCTCAATTGCAGCAGCGGCATTGAATCTTTGATATTCTCCCTGCAGAGACAAAACGATCGAAGAATATTTAGTACCCCTGCTGGAAATATATTCATATCGTTCATTTCCTTTTTCTCTTAATCTCCCTGCAACGCAGAACTCACAGCCCATCTGTTCTGTCGTTTCTTTTAGGAATCTCCATGCCTCCTCCGTCTGCTGCGCAGATACCACCGGGCATCCCCGCCGCAGAATGCCCGCCTTTTGCTCTGTGATTTTTTCTATCGTATTTCCCAAAATCTTTGTATGATCCAGACTGATGGAGGAAAACAGGGTAAGAAACGCACTCTCTTCTACATTTGTCGCATCCTTGCATCCGCCCAGTCCGGTTTCAATCAATGAGAGCTCACAGCCTTCCTCTGCAAAGTATAAAAATGCTGCTGCCGTCTCTGCCTCAAAGATCGTAGGCAGCACCCCGTCTGTCTCTTCCATCTTGCGGCAGGCTTCTCCCACCCGGGACATCAGGGTCTGAACCCGATCCTTTGAAATTTCTTTTCCATTGACGCAAAAAATCTCTCGCTCGCTAAATACTGCCGGAGATGTATACTTTCCCACCCATATTTTGGCGGAGCAAAGCATGGATTCCAAAAATGCCAGAATCGATCCCTTTCCATTGGTTCCCGCAATGTGAACGATTCTTTGCTTTTTCTCTGGATTTCCCAGAATTTCCAGCAGCCGACGGATCGAAGAAAGTCCCAGGATACTTCCTCTTTCCCGCATCTGATCGAATAATTCCTTAATTTCTAAATTCGTCATTTACATCATAACCTTTTTAAATATTTTTTTTCCTTTTTTGACTACGATTCCTTTTTGAATTTCTTCCATCGTATAGGATGCGGCAATATCTGAGATTTTTTCTCCTTCAACAGACACCCCGCCCTGGGTCACGTTTCTTCTGGCTTCTGATTTGGAGGATACGATTTCTGCCTTGACCATCAGAGTCAAAATATCGATTTTCCCATCGGTAAAATCCTCTTCTGAAAGAACTGCTGTCGGCATGTGCTCTGTATCCTGTCCGGAAAACACAGCCTTTGCCGCAGCCTGAGCCTGGTCTGCCTCTTCTTTTCCATGAACCAGTTCGGTCAGCTCATAGGCTAAGATTTCTTTTGCCTGATTTAATTCACTTCCTTCAAGCTTCTCCATCTTTTCGATTTCCTCTAATGGAAGGAAGGTCAGAAGCTTGAGGCATTTGATCACATCAGCATCATCGACATTCCGCCAGTACTGATAAAAATCATACGGAGACGTCTTGTTTTTGTCTAGCCATACCGCGCCTGACTGTGTTTTTCCCATCTTCTTTCCTTCGGAATTTAATAAAAGGGTAATTGTCATGGCGTGGGCATCTTTTCCCAGCTTTCTCCGGATCAGCTCCGTTCCCCCCAGCATATTGCTCCACTGGTCATCCCCTCCGAACTGCATATTGCAGCCGTATTTCTGGAACAGCATATAAAAATCATAGCTCTGCATGATCATATAATTAAACTCTAAAAAGCTGAGACCTTTTTCCATCCTTTGTTTGTAGCACTCCGCTGTCAGCATACGATTGACACTAAAATGCGGACCGACATCCCGCAGAAGCTCCACATAATTCAGATTCAACAGCCAGTCTGCGTTGTTGACCAGCAGCGCCTTTCCCTCCCCAAAGTCAATAAAACGGCTCATCTGCTTTTTAAAGCACTCGACATTGTGCGCGATGGTCTCCTTTGTCATCATCTGGCGCATATCACTTCTGCCGGACGGATCTCCGATCATCCCGGTTCCTCCGCCGACCAGAGCGATCGGGCGGTTGCCTGCCATCTGTAATCTCTTCATCAGACAGAGTGCCATGAAATGACCTACATGAAGACTGTCCGCGGTTGGATCAAATCCAATATAAAATACCGCCTTTCCTTCATTTACCATTTTTCTGATTTCTTCTTCGTTTGTGACCTGTGCGATCAGGCCTCTTGCCTGCAATTCTTCGTATACTCCCATGTTCGGGTGCTCCTTTCTTATTTCGTTTGATTCCGGTCGCTGAAAACGACATTTCCCACACAAAATCCGTGCGCGTCATTTTGTATCGTTGACCAAAAACATCAATGGTTTTCGTTAATGAGTATAAAAACAAAAAACCGGCAAGATAGAAATCAACTATCTCACCGGGACGAATCTGCTCGTGGTACCACCCAGATATAAAAACAGCTCACGCTGCTTTCCTCTATAAGTTCTTTTGGAAAAAAACACGGTCTCTTCCAAAAAAACTCCTGCAATATAACGACTGCCGCCGTCACAGCCTAATAACAACAGAAAACATGAACCTGTCCCCTATCCTGTTCAGCCTGAAACTCCGGGAGGTATTCCATATCACTGACTCCGCGCCTCTCACCATCCGGCAGCTCTCTGTGGTAATCCCTGAGATATGTACTTGATCCCTTCTTTGTCTTTCCCAATATCTTTTTTATCATAGCACATTTTATTTTTTTCTGCAAGAGAAAGATGACGGTAACAGAGAAGCCGAAAGGGTGAACTGTTACAGCTGACGCCGTTACACTGTCACAATAATTCCTCCATCTCCGGCGTACAGGGTACTGACCCCCGCTGTATTAAGCACCATGATTTCCTTGAACTCTCCCATCTGCTCAAACCTTTCTTTTACCTGCGCCGCCCGCTCCGGACAGTTGCAGTGGGAAATCGCCAGTATCTTCTCCTTTTGATTTTGGGTATGATCAATCGCATAGTTCACGAGCAGATCCAGGGTTTTTTTCATGCCTCTGCCCGTCGCCAGCTGGACGATCCCGCCCTCCGGATCCGATCCCATCAAAGGCTTGATCTGGAGTTTTCCGGCAACAAATGCCTTTAAGTTGCTCAGTCTGCCAGCTTTCCGAAGTGTTTCTAACGATTCTAAGACAAAATATGTCCTCATTTCGTCTGTGAACTGCTCAATGCGCTTCACAACTTCTGAAAAAGAGTAACCAGCCTCCTCTAATTCTGCTGCTTTTTTTCCAATCAGGGTCTGCCCGACAGAGGCCGAGCGGGAATTTACCACATAGATGTTTTTCTCTCCTGCCTCCTCCAGATATAGTTCCCTTCCCAGAACTGCACTGTTGTATGAACCGCTCAGCTTTGCCGATAAGGTAACAATGAAGACATCCTCCGCATCGGTCTGGCAGGCCTTCATGTATGCCTCCGGTGACGGACAGGCAGATTTCGGGACATTCGGACTTTCTGCCACTTTTTTCAGGAACAATTTCTGATCGAACGTACTGTCATCTATCATTTCAAAATCATCCACCCGAAGTGTCAAAGGGACTGATTCAAAATGGGAATCCTGCTTTAATTCCTCCGGAAGCTCTCCGCAGCTGTCTATAATAATCTTATAACTCACTTTTCTCACCGTCCATTTATCCCGTGTGTTATTTCATTCCACATGATCTAGTAAGGAACTGTGCGTTACTATTCACAGCCGCTATCCCGCAAGGTGTTTTCAAGCGTATTTTGCTCACCGAAGGCGCGCAAAGTGTGAAAATCCGGGGCAGCAGCGTACCGAATGGGATGGGCACAGCTAAAGCTTATATTTCATCATGTAGTTTTGAAAACCACGTTTTAAAAAGACTATATCATATCTTCCAGTTATTTACAAGATGTTTTTTCGTTCAAGTAACAATCTCCCTTATCCCGGAAAAAAGTATAACAGCCGATTCATCGTATCCTCGCTGTGATTCATCGTATCGACCTCATAATAATCAAAAATGTGCTGTTCCTCAATAAAATACTGTTTATACTGAAGGAGAAGCTCCTGTGACGCGAACTGACAGACAACATAGCTGTCTCCGTTTTCTTTTGCGCTTTGGAGCATTTCCCCGAACCGGTCCGGATCCATCTCATCCAGATATTTATTCTCCCGAACAAAATATCCCATGGACGGATCGGAACAGACCGGAAGCTCAAAGTCCACGGCTGGTGTGTGGGTCGCTTCGATTTCTTCCGTCGTCATATTCATCCAGGCATAATTCACCTTCATAAGGTCTTCTTTTCCACGAACACAGGAGGTCTTCCCCCAGGTCACATCCGTATAATACGGATTGCCGTCCAAAAACACCAGATTCCATGCGTGATTCTCCCCGTCCGCATAGCCGGAAATATTGACGCTTTGGATTCCTTTCTTTTCCAAAAGATACTGCAGCGCCCGGGTAAAGCCCTGGCAGACTGTGCTTTTTGTAACAAAGGCACTATAGATATTTTGGTTGTTTTCCGCGTTCAGATCATAGTCTACCCGTTCTGCCAACTCTTCGTAAAAAATTTTTTCTATTGTATAGGCGTCAGCCTCCTCCGGTACCAGGGAAAGATATTCCTCTGCCTCCTGTTCAATCTGCTCTTTCGCCGTGACCTGTTCTTCCTGTGTCATCGTATAGGTCGGATGGACAGAAATTTTGACAGTTCTTCCATTTCTTGTATATTCGGTATAACGAAATCCTTTGATCCAGAAGAAATCCGCGTAATCGCTCTGGAGCGCAGCATAGGCACGTTCGATCACATCACAGTCTATAGTGGAGACAATGACTTCTTCCCTGAACCCCAGCGTAGCATCATAGAGCTGATCGTATACCCGCTGTTCTTCCACCGTCAGCTGCTGATAGACATATTTATCCTTCGAAACGCTTTCTATGATGACCGGTTCCTCCTCCATCGTTTCGCCGGAGGCCTCCCGGCTCTCTTCTTCGATCAACGTCTCTGTTTCGCCGCCTGCTAAGTCCAGATCCCCCTCCCCAGCCAAACGCCCATCCTCCACTGTGCCGGATTGATCCATGTTATAGGAAACTGCCCCGGCATCTGATTCATCTTCCGAGCGGTCAAACAAACGATAGACTTCCTTTATCGTCTGCTCAACAGAGCTTCCCACCATGCCGCATCCGGTCAGAACAAAACAGCTAAACAAAAAAGAAATCATTATGCCGACGTTTCGTTTCATGAACTCACTCCTCTTCTTCATAATCAATTCCATTTTTCTTTAGATATTCTTCTGCCCAGGAATCCCATTCCTGTTCGACGGACTTGTCCATGGAAAACAGCTTCAGCGAAATGCCGCTCAACATATACAGCTTTTGCTCCTGAAAAAGAAATCTCATAAAGCAATTGGAAAGATCTGGCGGTCGTAATTCTCTGGTTCCGCTTTTCCTTAACAGCTCTTCGTAGCTTTCCTCCGGCAATAAAAATTCGATTTTCATCGAATAGGGCGTCCGGCTGCCTTTAATGACGCCAAAACAGAAGGATTTCATTTCCTTCCACAATAAAAACCGTTTGGACCGGGCGTTCTGCTCCTCCAATTCTTCTTCGGTATAAAATTTCTTTTGAAAATGACCATCTATGGAAATGGTGTTTTTCATGGTGATCTGTGCCTGCTCCAGCCAAAGATCATCGAATGTATCTGAAATCAGAAGCTTTTCCATACAGGTCTTTACCCCTTTAATATGCCACTTTTTCACGTTTTCCCCTTCTTTCCTGACATTTTCCTCGCCAAATGTGTGCGCATCATTTTATATCGTCAGCAAAAACCTCAATGATTTTCGCTCACAAGGATATCTTCAAATTCTGCCTTGATCAGCCCTGCTAAATCTTTGGGATTCATCTCGATCTGTGCGCCTCGTCTGCCGCCGCTAAAACAAATCGTATCAAAGGCTTCGGCGCTTTGATCAATTACGGTTTTGAACGCTTTTTTCATCCCGACCGGGCTGCAGCCGCCCCGAATATATCCGGTAAGATTAAAAATCTCCTTTACATGGATCATCTCCACAGACTTTTCGCCTACCGCTCTTGCTGCTTTTTTTAAGTCCAGCTCCTGATTGACCGGAAGGACAAAAACGAAATGATTCTTGGATTTTCCTACCGTGACCAAGGTCTTAAAGGTCTGTTCTGCCGGCTGCCCCAGCTCCCTTGCGATGGTCTCTCCATCAAGGAATTCTTCACAATCATAGGTATGTACTTTGAAATCCAGCTTTGCTTTTTCCAAAATTCTCATTGCATTGGTTTTTTGCTCTTTTTTCATTTTTTCTCCTCTAAAAAAGCATCGTTTTATATCTGACTAAATCTGACTTAGAAAATTATTCTTGTTTGCTTTGTAATTATGTTATCACATTCGATAGAGTGTGTCAAACGAGCTGTTTTATCTTAAACTCCACCTCTGCCACCCGTCAGCTTTTCATATGGCTTAAATATTATGAGCTGGCCATTCTAAAAAAGAACTTGCAAATTTTCTATATTTCTGTAAAATAGGTGTAGTCAGGTCATGATGAGCAGCCCGACCGAAATAACACGCCCCAAGGAATTGTTCTTAAGGAATTATTCCTAATCAGAGAATCCCAGGAAACAATAAGCACGAGCGATTGGATTCTCTTACCAGAAAGGAGTATATTTTATGATCAGCGCAAACAATATTACACTTCGGATTGGAAAAAAAGCCCTGTTCGAAGATGTCAATATCAAATTCACCGAAGGAAACTGTTATGGTCTTATTGGTGCGAACGGTGCCGGAAAATCTACGTTTTTAAAAATTCTGTCCGGACAGCTGGAGCCGACAAAGGGGGATGTTTCTATCACCCAGGGACAGCGTCTGTCCTTCTTACAGCAAGATCATTTCAAATATGATGAATTTTCCGTATTGGATACCGTCATTATGGGAAATAAACATCTCTATGATATCATGAAAGAAAAAGACGCCATTTATATGAAAGAGGATTTTACGGAAGAAGATGGAATCAAAGCCAGCGAGCTCGAAGCCGAATTTGCCGAAATGGATGGATGGGAAGCTGAATCCAATGCCGCCATGCTCTTAAATGGTCTGGGAATCGAGACCGATCTTCACTATTCCCTGATGAAGGATTTAAATGGAAATGACAAGGTCAAAGTCCTGCTGGCCCAGGCACTCTTTGGAAATCCTGACATTCTTCTTTTAGACGAGCCAACGAACCATTTGGATCTGGATGCGATTGCATGGCTCGAGGAGTTTTTGATCAATTTTGAAAATACTGTCATCGTTGTTTCCCATGACCGGTATTTCCTCAATAAGGTCTGCACACATACAGCGGATATTGATTATGCTAAGATTCAGCTCTATGCCGGAAACTATGACTTCTGGTACGAGTCCAGCCAGCTTTTGATCAAACAGATGAAGGAAGCGAACAAAAAGAAAGAAGAAAAGATCAAGGAGTTAAAGGAGTTCATTTCCCGTTTCTCCGCCAATGCTTCCAAGTCCAAGCAGGCGACCTCCCGAAAAAAAGCCTTAGAAAAAATTGAGTTGGAGGAAATCAAGCCTTCCAGCCGAAAATATCCTTATATTGATTTCCGCCCGAACCGTGAAATTGGAAATGAAGTCCTGACCGTAGAGCATTTGAGCAAGACCATTGATGGAGTAAAAATCCTGGATGATATTTCTTTTATTATGGGACATGATGATAAGATTGCCTTTGTCGGAAGCAATGAACTGGCTAAGACGACATTATTCCAGATCCTTGCCGGAGAAATGGAGCCGGATGAGGGTTCCTATAAATGGGGCGTTACCACGAGCCAGGCTTATTTTCCAAAGGATAACACCAGGGAGTTCGACAATGACGATATCATCGTTGACTGGCTCACGCAGTATTCCGAAATCAAAGATGTGACCTATGTGCGAGGTTTTCTTGGTCGTATGCTTTTTGCCGGGGAAGACGGCGTAAAAAAAGTGCGGGTTCTTTCCGGTGGAGAAAAAGTTCGCTGTATGCTTTCTAAGATGATGATTTCCGGTGCGAACTGCCTGATCTTTGACGAGCCGACGAATCATCTGGATATGGAGTCCATTACAGCATTAAATAACGGATTGATCAAATTCCCGGGCGTCATCTTATTTACTTCACACGATCATCAATTTGTACAGACGACTGCGAACCGGATCATTGAAATTTTCCCGGACGGTACAATGACGGATAAGATTACGACTTATGATGAATATCTGGAAGCGAATGAAAGTGCCAGAAAAGGAACTGTCTACTCTATGGATGGACAGGAAGCAGATAATTAACGCAGAGGTTCTAAGGAAATGCTGATTATACTCGTTAACGAAAACCGCTGCCGGTTTTCGCTAACGGTATAAAAATGATGCGCAGGAAACGCTTTAATCAGCGTTTCCCTAACTAAAATTTCCCGCCCGCAGCCGGCAATGCCGGCTGCAGGCGGGTGTATTTTGGTTCGAGTTAACAGTTCCTAAGAACGATTCTCCCATCCAAAGGAAAGCCTGACCGCTTTCTTCCATCCTCTTTTTTTCTCTTCTCTTTCTTCCTTTGAAATTTCCGGTAAAAAGGTCCGATCAACTGACAAATTCTGCATGACGTCTTCCCTGTTTTTCCAAACACCGACGGCCAGCCCCGCAAGATACGCCGCCCCCATGGCGGTCGTCTCTACGCAGTTCGGACGATCGACCGGGATTCCACAAAGATCTGACTGCATCTGCAGTAATAAATTGTTCGCACTGGCTCCCCCATCGACCCGCAGGGCCGCCAGTTCAATTCCAGAATCCTCTTTCATGACCTGTAAAACATCATCCACCTGGTAAGCCAGGGACATAAGCGTCGCCCGGATGATATGATATTTATTTACGCCTCTGGTCAAGCCAACGATGGTTCCCCGCGCATACTGATCCCAATAAGGCGCTCCCAGTCCGGTAAATGCCGGAACTACATAGCAGCCGTTGGTATCCGATACTTTTTTTGCCATATACTCTGCATCTGAAGCACTATCGATCAGCTTCAATTCATCCCGAAGCCACTGAATCGCTGCTCCTGCCACAAAAATCGATCCTTCTAATGCATAATAAACCTTCCCATCGATTCCCCAGGCAATCGTCGTGACTAATCCATTTTTAGAAAAGACCGGTTTTTCTCCGGTATTCATCAATAGGAAGCAACCGGTCCCATAGGTGTTTTTTGCCTCTCCTGCCTGAAAACAGGTCTGTCCAAATAATGCTGCCTGCTGATCCCCTGCAGCTCCTGCGATTGGAATCGGAGCCCCAAAAAAAGAAGCATCCGAGGTTCCATAGATACAGCTTGACGGCATAGCTTCTGGCAACATGGAGACCGGAATTTTTAGCTCTGCTAAGATTTCCTCATCCCATGTCAGCGTATTGATATTGAACAGCATCGTTCTGGAAGCATTGGAATAATCCGTCACATGGACTGCTCCCTTTGTCAGCTTCCAAATCAGCCAGGTCTCCACGGTTCCGAACAGCAGCTCCCCACGTTCGGCCCGTTCCCTTGCTCCTTCGATTTCTTCAAGTATCCAATGAATCTTCGTTGCGGAAAAATATGCATCTATAATCAAGCCTGTTTTCTTTTGGAAAGACTCTGTCAAGCCTTTTTCTTTTAGTGAGTCCGCATACTCCGAGGTCCTGCGGCACTGCCAGACAATCGCATTGGAAATCGGCTTTCCTGTTGTTTTATCCCATACGATCGTCGTTTCTCTCTGATTCGTGATTCCAATCGCGGCAATATCTGAGGCTGTCGCATTGACATATGCCATTGCCTCTTTTGCGACCTCTAACTGCGTCGCCCAGATTTCCTCTGCATCGTGCTCTACCCAGCCCGGCTTTGGGTAATACTGGGTAAATTCTTTTTGTGCCATGCTGCACACTTCTCCCTTTTGGTTGAATAAAATACAGCGGTTGCTTGTTGTTCCCGCATCCAGTGCCATGATATATTGTTTCATCCGTTCTTCTCCTTCCACTTGTAAAAAAGAACACAAATCCTCATTCTTTTTTCCTGATTCTAACAGAGGTACTTCTTTCTCCATCCGGCTACCCCTATTATAGCATGTCTCCCCGGTCTTGGGAAGATTTTATGCCTAGTAACAGTTCCCTCTTTCGGCTTCTTCTTCGGATTCACATATACTTTCCACGCATTGTTCCATTCTCCCGAACAGACATATCGGTTGATCGAACGATCGATAAATGGCTTTACCAGAAAAGCGATCAGATCCAGAAGCTTCTGGTTCTCTCCTGAGAACCATTTGGGAAGAGTTGGTATTTTCTGTCCAAAAAAAGTCTGATCTACCGTCTTTTTAAATTCTTCTACCGTTTCCTTATCTGGTAACGCCTCCCAATAGGCAAAACAGATCAACGAATCATACAGTTGGTCTGCCATGGGATTCTTTGAACCTCCGATATAAGGCAGGTCGGTCAGATAATCCTCGTAGATCTGCTTTGTTCTCTTCCACAGCTTCTGTCCGCGGTCAGTGCCATATTTTCTCGTTCAATCGTCCCATGATCACCTTTTGCGCCCGCTTGCTGTAGCTGATATGCTTTTTGTAATCGATCTCTGGCTTATCCCACTTCATATTTTAAATTTCCTCCAATCATTTCCTCTGTTTTTCTCCAATCAATCGATATTGTCAAGAAAACAGTTTTGTGTTAGTTGTAGCTAACTTTCAGTTTGTATTGTATTCTAAACCACCGATTTTGTCAACAAAAATCCACTTGTTGTTTGACACAAAATCCACTTGTTGTTTGAATATTCACATCCCCCTCAAAAATATGTTATAATAAAAAAGAAAAAGGAAAAAAGGAGGAATGATTTCATGAAACACAACAAACTCAAAGCATTACTCTTATCCGTGATAATGCTATCAGGCGGGATTTTTTCTGCTTCTCCCCTGTTCCACTACCAAAGCCCTTCCCGGGTCTTAGCCGCATCCCCTGCTTCCGCAAAAGGATATATCTTATCCTATACTCGCAGCGGCACTGCCAATATGAAGACCAACAGTATGCATCTGGCATACAGTGAGGATGGTACAAATTTCACTTCCCTGAACTGTAACACCGGTGTTCTCTATGTCAAAACGGATTACGAAGAAAATCCCTCTAACGTTGCCGGAATCAACAAATGGATCAAGGAACCCTATATTTTCCGTATGGCTGACGGGAGCTTTGGCGTCCTCGCCGTTCGGGAAAATATAGACAACTCCGGAAAGGATACCAGTCATGTCGGAAGTGTCGTTTTTTTTACTTCACCGGATCTGATTTCCTATACCCAGAAAGGCTTTTTAAGCTTGAACAGCAGCCAGATCACGATAAAAAATCCATCCTGTGAATATGACAGTACCAACGCAGTCTATACAATCTACTGGCAGGATCGTGATGGCAATATGTATTCCAATACTACGATGGACTTTGAGAACATCTCCGAACCGGTCTCTGCCTCCTATGACACTTCCGCTCCGGAATGCGATGTGACGGATATCTCCGATGAACTTCCCTCTAGTATTATTCCCGTCAGTCAGGATGAGCTCACAAAAATCAAGAACAAGCTTGGAACGATCACCAATACGGGAATAGAAGAAATCTCTGTCACCTCCAAGCTCGGGGTTCCCTTTTCCTCTGCCAATCTTCCAAAAGCAAAAGCCGTCTACAGCGATGGCTCTACCGCCGAATTCCATGTCGATTGGAAGGAAGAAGACCTCGACCAGATTGATGTCAATACTGCCGGAGACTATGAAGTTTCGGGAACCATCATCCGTCCGGATTACTCCGGATTTGAATTAAAGAACCGGGCAGATCCAGTCATTATCCACAACGAAGACGACGGTATGTATTATTTTATTTCCACCAGAGACGGTGGACAGACGGTACTTCTGCTCCGGAAATCTGACAGTATTTTAGGATTACTAAATGCAGAGGAAATCTCTCTTCCTCTTGGAAATTTGAACGGAAATCTGATCTGGGCTCCGGAGCTTCACAAAGTCGGAGATACCTGGTACTGCTATTTTGCATCCGGAAAGACATGGAATGTCGTACAGTCCCACCTGATTGCCTGTGAGGACGGCGATCTTGCCAATCCGGACAGCTGGAGCGCACCGGTCCGCATTAAAAATGTCGATGGGGAATATCTCTATACCAAGGGTATCACTCTGGATATGACAGAATTTGAACAAAATGGTACATTTTATTATATCTGGGCACAGCGTCAGATTGATCCTACAGGAAATTCTGATCTGTATATCGCCACCTTTGATCCATCCGATCCGACCCAAATCACCAGTGATCCTGTCATGATCGCGCAGGCGGAATATGGCTGGGAAAAGCTCAATACAGATGTCATTGAGGGACCTTTTGCCCTGATGCATGACGGAAAGATTTTTGTCACCTATTCCGGATCTGCTACGGACTCGACTTACTGTATCGGACTTCTGACTGCCGATCAAAATGATGATCTTTTGGATCCTACCTCCTGGACAAAGAGCAATTATCCGATTTTAAAACAGGAAAGCCTGGGCGAACCAGGTCCCGGCCATAACTCCTTTACCACAGATGATGACGGAAATACGATCCTGATCTATCATTATGGAACCAATGGCAACAGTCGGAATGCCAGAGTGCGCAAGGTTCACTGGGCTTTTGATGGAACACCGGTTCTTTCTATGCTTGCAGAAGATGAATTAAACCCAAAATTCCAGAACATTACCGCTGTCGTTCATATCAACAATCCGGCGGAAAAAATCACTTTGACCCCTTCGACTTCCCGCCTTGCTATAGGAAAGCAATTGATTCTGAAAGCAAATGTGACTCCGTCAAACACAACGGACCAGCTCACATGGTCTACCTCTTCTCCTTTTATTGCATCGGTAAAGGATGGCGTCGTCACTGCGAAAACTGCCGGAACCGTTACGATCACTGCCACTTGTGGCTCACAGTCTGCCTCTTGTAAGATCACTGTGACCAATCCAGCTGTTTCCTTGAAATTAAATAAGACCTCTGCCAGTTTAAAGGTCAAGAAAACGATAAAGCTGAGAGCCCGTGTTTCTCCATCAAATACTACCGATCAGGTCGTTTGGAAGGTCAGCAATCAAAATGCCACCGTTTCCCGTACCGGAGTCGTCACGGCAAAGAAACCGGGAGCTGTCCTGGTGACTGCCATTGCCGGCTCCTGCTCAAGCTTCTGTAAAATCACCATCAAAGCGCCTGCCACGAAGCTGACCTTGAATAAAACCTCCTTAAAGCTCAAGGTGGGAAAGACCTATCTTTTAAGAGCCAAAATGAAGCCCTCTTATTCGACGGATAAGCTAAAATGGCATACCAATTCGAAGCGGATCCGTTTAAAGAGTGGAATGATCACCGCCTTAAAAAAGGGAACGGCAATTGTCACTGTCAAAACGACCAGTGGTAAAAAAGCTTCCTGTACCGTCACAGTAAAATAACAGGGCAATCGTCAAATCCTATGTCCATCGAAAATTTTAGCGTCGCTTAGTTGCGACGCTTACTTACTATAGCCATTAGCCGGTAGTTTTTTCGACCATGGCATGAGTGGATCCAGTGTTACTATTCACAGCCGATTTTCCGCAAGGTATTTTCGTGCGTTTTTTGCACGAAAATCCGGGGCAGCAGTGCGCCAAATGCGACC
>CADBUD010000217.1 GCA_902797785.1 uncultured Lachnospiraceae bacterium | reverse complement strand
ATTTTGTAAGGAAAATGTCGCTTTCAGCGACCAAAATCCGGCGCGGCTCATGAACAAAACGGCAAGCCATTTCGTTCATGAGTATAACGATATGGGCAAAATTTTCATTCGCTATATTTCATCAATACAATTGCCTCATTATCCTGATTTTTCCTTTCCTTTGATAAGGTAAATAACCCCAATGTTTCCGCCGCCTTCATAATATCCTCTTTTTCTGAATTTAAGATTTCTTCGATTTCCCGCTCTTTTACTGTCTTAGTCAAGCCATCTGTACACAGTAGAATAACATCTCCGCTCTCCAGCAAAAATCCTTCCTCTGTGATATCGACATATCGTAGATCTTTGAGTCCCAAATAACCGATTAAGGCATCTTTTTGCTGTGTATCGTCATATGCCTGCCGGGTAATCCTTCCATTTAGGAGCGCCTTTTTTAATACGAGCTTGAAATTATGCTCTCTTGTCAACAAATAAAGTGTTCTGCCCCGCAATAAATATATCCTGCTGTCTCCCACGGAGACCAAATGCATTTTGTTATTCTCAATAATCGCGGCGGAAAGGGTCGTTCCGGTCTCTTCCTGTCGTGACATCGCATAGACCATATTATTCAGTACATAGACTTCTTCCTGAAAAAACTTTGAAAAGTCTGTATTTTTTTGATTTTTTACCTCTTCAAAATCATCATAAAGCCTTTGTATGACGCGTTCTGCCGAAATCAGACCATTTTTCAGTCCTCCCATTCCATCTGCTACTGCTCCGATAAATCTTGCCCCATCTTCAAGAAAAAATTTCTCTGACGGACTGACCATACAACAGTCCTCCTGCAGCTTTCTTTTTCCGATATTTAAAAAGCTTCCGGTCTGCACGGACGATTTTCCCATCCTATCATTCCTCCCTCGTTCGCCATTTTATATAGAAATTATAAAACCATTATTATAATTAAAATCAGAACCACTGCTGCAATAACCCCACCAATAATCAATCCGGTTCCAAATCCCTTGGACTCCTTTAAGCTCTCCAATTTCGATGAAGCTGCTGAACCAGATCGTTTTTTTAGTCTTTGCTGATTTTTTTCATACCACGTCTCGCTGTCTTCTTCTTTTAAAATCTCAGGGGAATGAATCGTCCGAAACGGAACCTTGCCACTGTTTGTATACACATTTTCCTCAATATAAGAAGCTTCTTCAATGACCTCCTGAACATTGTCCAGACCTTCAAAAATATCGGAGGGCTCTATTTCTACAATGTCCCCATCTGCACAAAAATCCCTCAGCATCTCTTCCTCTTCTTCTTCTGTGGCGTTGATGTAGACCATCTTTATTCCCGGCGGAATCGTCATTTTTTCTTCACCCATACGTCTTCCCTCTCTTCCGCGAACTGTTTTCTACCTTATAGAATACTCTATTTTTTTGTTTTTGTAAAGAAAAACTGCCATATTCTCTTTCAAATATGACAGTTTTTTTGTTACTTTTCACTTTTTATGGCAAAATTCCTATTTAATCTTGATTTTCTTTGTCTTCTTCACCGTTTTGCCGGAGCTCTTAACGGAAGCTGTCACTATTACAGTTCCTTTCTTTCTCTTTGCCTTCAGCTTTCCTGTTTTAGAAATCGTTGCCAGGTTCTTTTTACTTACAGACCATTTTACCGTTCCGGCAACACCATATTTTTTCGCCTTCAGCTGAATGGATTTCCCTCTTGCCACAGTACTTTTACCCAAAATCTTTATCGTTGGCTTTTTGACTTTTATCACTGAGGTCAATGTCTTACTGGTTCCATTGCTCAAGCTGATGACGATTGAAACCTTTGACGTTCCCTTCTTTTTTGACGTAACCTCTCCTTTTTTGCTGACAGAAATAACTTTCTTAGAAAGCGGCGTATATGTTACACTTTTTATCTTGAGCCCGGCATTGGTAAGTGCTGCATTCAAACCGGATGGATAAACTACAACTAATTTGGTCGTTTTTCCCAGATAGATTGTCTTTTTCTCCGGAGTTACTTTGGCTGCATCCAGAAGCTTCTCTGCCGCTTCGATCTTTTGCGCTGCAGTATCCTGTCCGGATGCGTTCTGATTTCCACCGTCCTGCGTATTGTCGCCTTTCTTTTCCTCTTCCTGCTTTGCCGCCGGTACTGTGATCTGGAAGGTCTTTGTTGTCTTCGCGCTTCCTTTGCGAATCGTTGCTGTCAGGACAACGACGATCTCTTCTGCCGGAAGGATTACGGCACCGGTTCTTGAAATCACATTTGTATTGCTGGATGCCCAGGTAATCGTGCTTCCATAGGTTCCCTTGGATGGAAGGGTCAGATTCGTTTCCGTTTTTGCTGGAAGGTTCAGTTCTTCCGCATCTGCTTCAGTGATTTTTGCAGGATCGGCAGCTACTGTGACCTCAAAGGCCTTTGTATCTGTTTTTCCCTCATACGTCACAGTTGCCGTCAAGGTCGCTTTTTTCTCTTCTTTGTTCGGAACGACCGTACCATCATCTGCAATAACAGAGGTATCACTGCTCTTCCATGTAATGACGGAGCCACGCTTGGTAGAAGATGGCAGTGCGATATTTCCGGATAATTCTGTATCAATCGAGAGATTGGACACCTCCGCCTCAAAGACTTCATCCTTATTTTGATACAGTTCCACGGACAAATATGGTGCTTTCTCCCCAGATTTTGTTACATTAAATCCGGCTATAACAGTCTGAAGACGGAAAATCACGCTGTCCTTTGTTTGATCCAGGAGTAAATCTGTCACATCAAATGTCTTCTCTCCTAAATTGTCTGCCCCAATCCACTCCTTACAGAAAGCAGTTGCTGCTGCGCTGTAATCATTATTTTTGGCTGGATAGGTGGATTCATCCGTAAATTTGATTTCCGACGGATCTTTATCTACCAGGAACAGACCCGCTTTAGTATAACCGTCTCCGATATTTCCATTCACAGACTGAACATTCATATGAACTGTCGCGGATTTGATCATCTTAGGATCAACATCGCTTGGAAAATCGAAAATCAGGCATCCAATTCTTGCGCTTCCCAGATTACAGCCGGTTTTGGTCGCTGTATCTGAAGAGTGTGCTGCGGACTGTTTTGGATCTGTGTAATTATTGGTTGCGATCAGCCAAGAGGTATCTGCCTCACTGTTCTGGCTTCCTGATGCACCAAATTCTGCGTATATTCCGGAAAGATCAACCTCTCCTGTCTTGGTAACTGTGACCTGGCAGGATGCGGATGCTCCACCACCATCCCGGGCTGACGCCGTGATCACTGCTTTTCCAACGGCATTTGCCGTAACCTCGCCCGTATATTTGTTTACGCTCACCACGGCTTCATTGGAAGAACTAAAAATCACTTTGGTATTTTCTGCTGTGGATGGTTCTGCTTCTGCTTCTAAAGTAAACTTGTCTCCGATTTTTAACATCGCCTCGGTGCGATTTAATGTCACCGAGCTGACCTTCCCCCAAAGACTCTTGACCGAAAGTCCGGAGATGACCGGATCGCTGCTGCCGGTTTTTTCCACAATGAAATGAACTTCCGTTTCTTTATCCACATTTTCCACCGTGAAATTCAAAGTCGCGGTCTGATTCGGTGCAGCTCCTGTCAATGTCAGGCTGGCTTCTTCTGATTTTTTCGTTGTGCCATCCCGATCCACATAGGTCACATAGCATTTCATGGGACGAGTAACGCTCCACCACTCGGCAAAATATCCGGTAATACTGTAATTTCCTGCCTCTAAAGGAAGGATATACTCACAGTTCTTTCCTGATTTTGCCCACCATCCATTGGTATAGATGGTATCTCCTGCGGCTGTTTTCTCTCCTAAAATCGTCCCCTCCGCATCATTGACATATCCCCAGCTGCCCTCGGTATACATCTGGTCTGCCGCTTCATTTTTTAGCTGATTCGCAACAGAGCTGATCTTTTGATAAGAAGAGGATTGCGGTGATGCCGAATCAATGTAATAAATCGTGTTTTTGTCAACGACTGCGATTTCTTTGGATACTTTTTTATTCATCGAGGTAAGTGTGCCTGTTACCCTTACGGTTCCCTCATTGTCAAATGCTTCTTCTGCAATTTCATCCCATACGATTTCCTGCTGGGTCAATTTCTGATTGGTACCTTCAATCGTCACATCCACCTGATTTGGAAGAGCCGGTACATTTCCGGAAAGAATCACGGATGGTACGCTTTCTTCTGAAATCACGACATCTCCATATGCGGCCATCACAGCATCATATTCCTCAGAAGTAATATTCATGATAGTACCATGACGTGGTTTCTTTGGCAGATTGGCAGAAATCTTGGTAAATTCTGCTGTGGAAAGACTTTCTGTCGTCAGTGGGTAGTATCCGCCGCCGCCAAAGTTATCCAATAACAGGCACCAGGTGTCCTGTTCCTTATCATCGGAATTGAATTTGAAGCAGGTCGGTCCTTCTACTCCACCCTGGGATTTTAAGCTTGCTGAAGGAACATTTTCCCAATCTCCGAGCAGTGTCTTGGATCTCTGAAGAAAGATCGTGCTCTGTGTCACGGATTCTCCATCTACTGTGCCGCTTCCTTCGTTTTTGGAGAAACGGTAATAATATCCATCCGTTCCCTTGGTAACTGTTGTATCGATGGTTGAAACAGACCGGTCGATCCAGACCTTCGGCTCGGTAAAGCTGTAAAAATCCCGGGTCTTGCTGTAATAAAGCCTCTGTTTTCCATAGTTGTCTTCTGCTACCTTAGAAGCCCAAAAGACAATATATTCTCCGGTCTTGTCATCATAAAATGCCTCCGGTGCCCAGGTACATCCCGCACCGATTGCCCCACTGACATTGACCATTCTCTGATCTGACCAATGAACCAGATCCTCGGACTCCCATACCATGATAGCCTGACTTCCTCCGGTCTGTGCCTTGCCCCAGTCCCAATCCGTACAAATGCGAAGGTCGGTCGCGATTAAATAGAACTTGTCTCCCTCCGCAGAACGGATGATAAAAGGATCCCTCAGTCCTGTCGTGCCCATGGTGGACTCCAGAACCGGCTTCCCACTGTTCAACTCGGTCCAGTTCTCGCCATCCCGGCTCGTTGCAAAATAGATTTCTTCTTCGCCCGGATTATTTCCAATAAAGTAAGCAAACAGATAATCTGTCGTTTCTTTTTGCTCACTGGCAGCCTTTACTGTTACCTCAAACTCTTTGGTTTTTGTTTCTCCTTCATAGGACAGTGTCGCGGTCAGTTTCACTTTTGTGTCTGTGGCCTGTCTGTGCACGACGCCTGCCGGGGTGCTGTCATAATTTTCGTTTTGTGACGCTTCATCTGAAATGACCGATGGCTGGTCGGACTTCCATGTGATATCAGAGCCATACGCTCCCTTAGAAGGAAGGTTGATATTTCCCCGGATCTGGTCTGCATTTGGAATCGTCAATTTTTTCAGATCCTTTTCTAATGCGTTGGCACGGGATGCTTTGTAATTTTCTGCAATCTCTGTTTCTGTCAACGCTCCCTCATAAATCTTAAATTCATCGATATAGCCCTTTAAAAGCTCACCGCTTCCCCAGTTTCCCTTTCCGATCTGGAAAATACTGCTGTTTCCAAGAATCTCGGAAAGCTTATGGGTACTGTTCGCGCTGCCCTTT
>CADBUD010000216.1 GCA_902797785.1 uncultured Lachnospiraceae bacterium | reverse complement strand
GAGGAGTTCCTGCTTCACAGCAGGAAAATTTGCTAAATAAAAGAGTTTCTTACGTGCAAGCACGACGAATCTCTTTCATTTAGCAAAACGACTGTGAATAGTAACAAGTGCGCATGATATAGATGCGCAGAGCATGAAAATCCGGACAACATCATAGTACTCAATAAAAATAAAAAAAGCTCTCCCCCTTATCAAGTCAGATGACAGTTGATGAGGGGAAGAGCTTTTTGTTATTCTTTGATGAAAAACCGTGCGCATCATTTTTATACCGTCAACGAAAACCGGCAACGGTTTTCGTTGACGAGTATGGCTTCGATATCTATGCTTTCCGTGGATTATTTAACAGAAACATTGACGCTGTCAGTTGTCTCTACAGAAGAATCTACGCTGTCAGCTATCTCTACAGAAGCATCGGCACTGTCGATTGTCTCTACAGAAGAGTCAGCGTTGTCAGCTGTCTTTATAGAAGCATCAGCACTGTCAGTTGTTTCAACAGAAGCATCCGTGTTGTCAGTCGTCTCAACAGAAGCATCAACACTGTCATCTGTCTGTGCTGCGGTTTCTTTCTCTGAGCTGATCTCATTTTCTTCAACACCTTCATTGGATTTTGCATCACTGATTTCCGGAGCGGAAATAGCAGCTTCTGATACCGGAGTAACTGTCGGTGTCTCAGGCTCTGTGGTTTTTCCTGGGAAGAGGAAGGTAACTGTTCTGCTGAAGGAAACCTTATTATAATACGGGTTATCAACAGCATAGGTAATCTTATAAGTGAAGCTTTCCTCTGTATCGGAGGTTCTTGCAAATTTGATCGTGCCATCCGGGAGAATCGATGCAACCGGCGCATTTGGATCATCAGAAACAGCAGTAACTTTGATCAGGGAGGCCTTTAAGATGGCTTCCGTAGCAGAAGCTGAACCAATTTCCATATCCGTATATACATCCCAGCTATCGGTTTCATCCAGAGTCACTGTGGAAATCTGTACGGCTGAGGTGATCTTTACGGAAGAATCAATAACATTAAAGGATCTTCCGACAGATTTTACCTTGCCATTGTTAGGATTCTTTACTTCATAGTAAATCTTGTAGGTTCCGACCTGAAGGAAGGTAAGGGAAGAAGCCTTGCTCAGCCAAATCTTCTTCGAAGAACCTGGAGTCTTGTAATAAAGAAGAAGTTTACCCGTCAGGTCTGCCTTTGTCTTGTTTGTAGCCGTAACACCCTTTGCCAGATCTTTACCGGTCACTGTAGTATTGACAGAAACGGTCGTCGGCGTGGTGTTTACTCCCTTGATCGTAGGTTTTTTCGTGTCATTTACGATGCGGAAGGATTTCTTGACAGAAGCAGCCGTCTTGCTGGTCGGGTTCACAGCGGAAATCTTAAATTTGTAAAGACCTGTTTTGGTAAAGTGATATTTTGCACTGGAAGTCTTTACATATTTTTTGGAACCAGGAACACGTACCTCGATGGTAAATTTCTTTTTGCCGATCTTCTTTCCACTGACAAGATGAGCAGTAATATTGTTGGTAACCGTCTTGGTGTCATTTAACAGTAAGTAATAAGCGGATGCACCGGAATTTTTGATGACAGGCGCCTTTGTATCCTGTACGGTGATTACTGTGCTCTGGGAAATCTGCCGTTTGTATTTTGAATCATATACATGATAGGTAACAGTATATTTTCCAAGAGAATTAAAGGTGTAGGCAGATTTTACTTTTACGGTCTTCTTGGATGGAGTGGTAACTTTGACCGTAATCTTTTTGTTCAGGGAACGGTTCTTGTATCCGGTCGCTTTGACTCCGGATTTCAATTTCAGCTTAGTGTTGTATTCAATGGTCTTGGAATCCGTTACTCCTGTCAGAACCGGAAGATAGATATCAACGACAGTGACAGTAGAGCTTACGGAGCAGCTGCGTCCGCGCTGGTCGGTCAGCTGATAGGTAACGTTATACGTGCCAAGCTTTTTCGTGTTGACAGATCCGCTGTAGGTGACGCTGCCGCTGACTTCATTTCCCAGGGAATCATAGGCGGTTACCATATCCGTGACACGAAATGGGGTTTTGTATTGAACCGTGTTGTTTTTGACGGTGATGCTCGGCTGCTTACTGTGATATGGATTGGACGGATCCGGATCGGTAGGATCCCAGGACCAGTCGTTTGCCGTGCCCGGCAGCTTATATGTAGCCGGTTTACCAAGTGGATCGCTGGCGGAAGAACCATCAAAGATGGTTACGCGCGTGCCGACCGGACAGTTCTCATAAATCCATTTCGCGTCGGCGAGCGTCAGGCGGATACATCCGTGGGAGGCCTTTGTTCCGAGCATATTGTAACTCTGGACGGACTGGCTGGCACGGTTTCCATTCTGATAATACCAAACCGGATGGAACCAGACGCCGTCACTGGTGACCTTGGAGCAGTACGGTGCATAGACCGGACCCATCAGGGTGTGCCAGGAATCCTTGGTCAGGATGCTGAAGCTTCCCGTCGGGGTCTTGGTACCGGTACCGACAGAACAGGTCATGGCTTTTACCGCTCCGCCGGAATCATTGTAAACGGTGACAACATTGGTATTTCGGTTTACTCTTATGGAATAAGCGTTGGAATCCTCCATCTGGAAGAGGAACGGCGCTGCCATAAAGAATAAAAAGGTGAGTAAAACAATTGATTTGAAATGTTTTTTCAGTTGCATATCTTTCCTCCATGATTTTTTTTCGCAGAATCAATCTGCGGTCTATATATGATGATACCATTTATAAGGTAGTTTTTCAAGCTGGAACAAAGTTTATTTTTGTAGATAATTTTTCGTGTTTTCTCCATATTTTTGGTTACCATTTACAGTCATAAAAAGTGCCTTGCAAAAAATAGGATGCTTTGGTATAATAATAAATAATTATGTTTTTTCAAAGGAGGATAGGAAAATACAAATCGTTACTATTCACAGCTCCGCTGTTCATAGCAACAAAATGCACACAAATGCTTCCTTTGGTCACATTTGGCGCACTGCTGCCCCGGATTTTCGTGCAAAAAACGCACGAAAATACCTTGCGGAAAATCGACTGTGAATAGTAACTACAAATCTTATAATACCATCATATGCAATATGCAGACAGGAAAAGAGGAGAACAATGAAGAAAAAACAGAATATATGGAAGATCTTTTGTTTTTTTGCAGCCATTATGACAGGATTGTACCTGGGAGGGCCGGGAATTTCAACAGTATCTGCGGGCTCTGCCATGACCGTTACATCCGCGAAAAAATACGCTGTAGATACATCGAAATATGTCATGAAAAATACGATGTATAAGCTGGGAGTGATACAAAAAAAGGGAGCGGTCTACGAGCAGGCTCGAACAACATCCCCAAAGATCACGACCCTGAAAAAAAACACAAAGCTATTAGTCCGTTCCAAAAAAACCATCCAAAATGTTGACTGGTACAAGGTGGTTGTTCAGCTGGATAATAGGACAAAGAGTGGATATATCCGGGTGCCGCATGTAAAAATTGTTTCCGCGACGGCAAAGTCGACTCAAAAGAAAACAGCAATTTCACAGTATACGATAAACCTATACCGGATCGCAGACAAAACAGCATCGATCCGAACGCAGGTCAAAAAGAAATCGACCGTAAAAATTCTTGGCTATGTCAAGGTCTTCGGGAAAAAATGGGCGAAATGCTCCGTCAAGGTCAATAAAGCCGATGTGATCGGCTATACCAGATCCTACAAAGTAAAGCAGACGGATGATGTCACCTTTGAAAAAGAAGTCTGTGATTTCCCAGTTTCTTATCGCGCTACCCTGCGGGCGCTTCATAAAAAATATCCGAAATGGAAGTTCGAAGCGGTAGATACCGGATTGGATTGGAATACCGTCGTCCAAAACGAGAATACCCTTGGCAAATGCACGATTGCCAGCTATGTTCCAGCAGGAGGAAGCGCCGGAACGTGGAGCGCGCCGTTTTCCTATCTTTCTACAGAGGATGGGAATTATAACTGGGAAACAGATACCTTTGCCTTAAAGGACAGCCCGTATTTCTATTCTGCAGCAGAGAGCGTGATCAAGTATTATCTGGATCCGAGAAATTCCCTGACCGAGGAGAGCATTTTCCAGTTCGAATCCCTGGCTTATGATTCCGGTCAGACGATCACGGCAATCAAGGCCATTCTAAAAGGTACCTTTATGAGCGGCAGCTATTCTGTCAAGGATTCGATCACAAAGAAAACAGACAGCAACAGCTATGCACAGGCATTTTTAAAAGCCGGTAAGTCCTCCGGCGTCAGTGCCTACTTTCTTGCTTCCAGAGCCCGTCAGGAGCTGGGCACATCAGGAAGTGGGTCTGTCAGCGGCACGTTCAAATATGGAGGAAAAAGCTATGCGGGATATTATAACTACTATAACATCAAAGCAAGTGACAGCAGTATTCCAAACCAGAATATCGCCAACGGTCTGACCTATGCAATGGGCTCCGGGGAGTTCGGAAGACCATGGTCCTCCATCACCAAGTCCATCAACGGCGGCGCGATGTTCTTTGCAGAAAATTATGTGACCAAAGGACAGAATACGGTATATTTCCAGAAATTCAATGTTGTTTCAGAGCCGTTGTACTGGCATCAGTATATGACCGCGGTTCAGGCACCGACCAGTGAGTCAAAGAGCAAATATAAAGCCTATTCAGAATATGATATTTTAGCGAAAGCACATACCTTTTACATACCGGTATACAAAAATATGCCGGAAACCGCTTGCCCGCTGCCGGCTTCCAGCGGAAACTCCAACAGCTATATCCGTTCTCTGTCCATTTCTAATTCCCAGGGAGCGAATATTACAAATTCCGTTACGCCGACCTTTTCCTATAATAAGTACAATTATGAAATGGTAGTAAAGAGCAGTGTCAGCAGTATCAGCATCGGAGCAACGCCATCAAGCTCCCGGTCCAGTGTGGCCGGCACCGGCACCTATGGTTTAGAACCGGGACAGACGAAGAGGATCACCCTGACCTGTACGGCAGAAAACGGGAAGACAACGACCTATGTGATTAAAGTTGCAAGGAAAAGTTCCTGACGGTATAAAATAATGCGCATGGATTTTGTAAGGAAAAATTTTCAGTGATAGGAGGAATAGTATGAAAAAGAAAATTGCAGCAATAATCGGCGTAATTTTACTGGCAGTTTGTATTCTCCATCTGCCACAGGGACACACCAGCGCCGGCTTATCGGATGATGTAAAGCTGGCAGAGCTCTTAGTGTTCCCGGGAGATTTAAACCAGGGCTTCTCACCGGATGTGCAGGACTATACCGTATATGTTCCGGCAAATGCGGAGGAGTTTCTGGTCAGTGCCGTTCCGATGTCCGGAGGCAGCAGTGTCAATGTTTCTAAACCTGCAGTTCTGGCATATGGAGAAAATCTGGCACTAGTCCAAATTTCTTCCGCTTCGGGAAATTTTGGTGAATACCGGATTCATGTTTTCCGTGGCGACTATGGAAATCAGAATGAGGAGCAAAATGCTCAGACAGTAGACGCACAGACAGACAATACAGAGGAAAACCTTGAAGCAAAAGAGCAGGAAGAACTGGAAAAGCAGAATGCAGAGACAAAGGATTCCTCAAAACAGGATTCAGAGCAGGATGTAGAAAAACAGAAGTCGAATAACGGCAGCCAGGAAGAGAAGAGCCATTCGGCGGAAAATCAGACGAACCAGGGAAGTACAGATCCAAACGGAGGCAGCCAAAAAGAAACGGAGCAGACTCCGGCGGCAGAAGCTCCGGCAGCAGAAGCAGAGACACCGGCAGCTTCACAAGAGCAGGATTCCACGGCAGAAGAAACAGATGCTTCCGCAGAAACCGATGAAACGGATCAGACGGAGGAAGTTGTGGAGCAGGTGGAGCCATTGCAGGAGGGCAATGTCGCTGAAACGATGGAGATGACAGAATGAAAAATCAAAGAGACAATGAGAAAGTGCTAAGATACTACCTGCCGGTCATTCTATTCGTTTTTACCATGTTTTTTTGGGGGTCTTCAAAGAAAGGAACGGTTCTGGCAGCTTCGGCAGAGGTTTTGGAAACAACGTCATCCGCGATTGCTTCCACAGACAGCACGACGGTTCAGGAAAATCAAAAACCGGATCCGGTCGCAGGTCTTAAAGCATCAGCATACAGCTATCGAAAAATCCGGTTGACATGGAACTTGTCAGCATACGCGGACGGGTATTATATTTATCGTTCCGAGACAAAGACCGGCGGATATGTCTTAGTAGGAAAGGCAGGACCGGCAAGCAATCGCTTTATGGACCGGACTGTGGTGACAGGAAAGCTGTATTATTACCGGGTACGTGTGGTAAAGAACGGAATCAAAAGTGCGGCAATGCGTATCAGCTGCAAAACAAAGCCACAAAAGGTCAAGGGGCTTGGTACATCATTAACTTCAAAGAATAAGGCCAGACTGACCTGGACTGCTGTTCCGAACGCGCAGCAGTATGTGGTCTACCGTTCCCTGACACAGACAGGCGGCTATAAAAAAATCAAGACGATATCATCGGGAAAGACGTATTATACCAATGCGTCAGTCAAGCCGGGGATTACCTATTACTACAGAGTGCGTGCCGTCAGTAACGGTACCGCCGGAAAGGTCAGCAAGAGCAGCAGCATTTCTATTCCGGATGGAAATAAAATCGTCATCGTTTTTGATCCGGGACATGGAGGATGGGATTCCGGAGCATGCTATTTTGGCTATAAGGAAGAAGACTTAAATCTGGAAATCGCCAAATACGCCAAAGAAGAGCTGGAAAAATATCAAAACGTATCCGTCTACCTGACCCGGACGACGGACTGGACGTTCTGCAATGAGGACAAGGCGAAGGACTTCAAGCTTCGTGCGGAATTTGCCAAGTCTAAGAACGCGAATGCCTTTATCAGCATTCATCTGAACGCATCAGAGAACCAGAGTGCGAACGGAGCAGAAATATATGCTTCGGTCAATCAAAAATTCTATACCCAGGGGGAAGTACTTGGAAATCTGATTTTAAATCAGCTCTCCAAGCTCGGAATCGCAAAACGAGAGGTCGTGCACCGGATGTCCGGAACAAATCCCGGACAGGATTATTATGGGATTGTCCGTAATGGCGTGGCAAACGATATGCTGAGCATGATCATCGAGCATTGTTTTATCTCCAGTCCACTGGATATAAGCAAGGTACTTTCGACAACTGCCGGACGGAGAAAGCTGGGACAGGCAGATGCGACGGCAATTGCGGAATATTACAAGTTGAGCAAATAAAAAATATGAAAGGAGAGACTACTTCAAGATGTAATCCATATTAAGTCATATACAAGATAATATGGGTATGTACCGATGGTTTAGTCGGGAATTTACGACTGCGGAGTGTACAAGAACTTGTGAGTAGTGTGTTGCTTGCAACCACCAAAACATACACGTTGAAGCAGTAACCATAAATCGTGAGATTATGGCGAATCATCTTGCATATACACATTTGTATATGTTTATAGTAGCAGGAACAATGAAAACATATCTAGTCACTGGTGGAGCAGGATTTATTGGTTCTAATTATATCCACTATATGTTTCGAAAATACGATCAGGAGATTCGCATTGTAAATGTCGATTCCCTGACCTATGCAGGAAATTTGGAAAATTTAAAAGAGGTCGAAAATCGCGAGAACTACACCTTTGTCAAAGCCGATATCTGCGATGCCCAAAAGATACAGGAGCTGTTCGACCAATATGATTTTGACCGTGTGGTACATTTTGCGGCAGAAAGCCATGTAGACCGGAGCATCAAAAATCCGGACGTTTTTGTAAAGACAAATGTATTGGGAACGCTGAATCTGCTCAATGCGGCCAAAAATGCATGGACAGTAAATGGCGCTGACGGTTCGGAGGATCAGTACAAAGAGGACAAAAAATATCTTCAGGTTTCTACCGATGAGGTCTATGGATCCTTGGAAAATCCAGAGGATTTTTTCTATGAAACGACACCATTAGATCCGCACAGCCCATATTCTGCCAGCAAAGCTTCAGCGGACATGCTGGTAAAGGCCTATATGGATACCTATCATTTTCCGGCAAATATCACACGCTGCAGTAATAACTATGGTCCGTACCAGTTCCCGGAAAAGCTGATTCCGTTGATCATCAATAATGCGCTTCATGGAAAGAAGCTGCCGGTCTATGGAGATGGAAAAAATGTGCGTGACTGGCTCTATGTGGATGACCATGCCAAAGCCATCGATATGGTCATGGAACAGGGCAGATTAGGACAGGTCTATAACATTGGCGGACATAATGAAAAACAAAACCTGGAGATCATCCATATCATTCTGGACACCTTAAATGAGATGCTTCCGGAAGGCGATGAACGGAAAAAAGCAATCAATGAAGAATTGATCACGTTTGTGGAAGATCGGAAGGGGCATGACAGGAGATATGCGATCGCGCCGGATAAGATCAAAGAAGAAATCGGATGGTATCCGGAAACCATGTTCAAGGATGGAATCCGATTGACGATACAGTGGTTCTTTGAACATGAGGAATGG
>CADBUD010000215.1 GCA_902797785.1 uncultured Lachnospiraceae bacterium | reverse complement strand
TGACCATCCAAACTCATATGCTGTTGTTTGTGAAATGGCAGCTGACACGACAAAATTAATAAAAAGCATAACCATAGAGAACAAGTCTTCAAGCTTCGGCATTGCCATTCTTGCTGTCACCGGAGAAACCGCGGCTATTGAGAGTCCGGCTCCGTCGGTCGTAGATGGATCGGTTACAGGCAGCACGTTCGATCTTGGCTGGCCGGCTGTGTCAGCCGCCGCGTCTTATCGTGTGGATATTTCCACGGATTCAGATTTCCAGGATTATGTAGATGCTTACAATAACATGGCAGTAGATACAAATAGTATTACGATTTCCGGTCTGGCTCCGGATACGACATATTATTACCGGGTGCGCGCTGTCAACATCGCGGGCGGTCAGAGTGCGAGTTCTGAGGTTGGTCAGGTGACGACCGGACCGGGGCATGTCCATGACGATATTTTATTCACGGAATGGCTTAGCACGACGAGTCTGCCGACAAGTGCAGGGAATTATTATCTGATGAAAGACGTGACCATCAGCAGTACATGGAACGTGCCAAAGGGAGAAACGAATCTGTGTCTGAATGGTCATGGAATCACAATGACCGGAACGGGAAGCGTGGTCAGTGTTCCGGCCGGGGTAACACTGAATTTGTATGATGATGGTACGGCAGTTCATAATTATAGCATTACGTCCTCTGTTCCTAATGGTGCAGGACTTGCTGTTGTCGGCTCAGGTGATGCTTCCTTTACCGGCGGTTATATCACTGGTGGTAATGCTACAAATGGCGGTGGCGTGGATGTCACCGGGGGTACCTTCCGCATGAACGGAGGAACAATCATAGGAAACAAAGCCTCTAATGGAGGTGGAATCTATATCGATGATAACGGTTCAATCGGTCAGGTCATTATGGATGGAGGTGCCATCATTGGTAATACGTCTCGTGACGGAGGCGGCGCAGGTGTTTCTGTTATAAGTGGTACGAGCAGTGAAAGCGGATGGAATACGTTTGTCATGAATGCCGGGAAGATCTGCTATAATTATACCAGTTGTGTCGTTGGCGGCGGTATCAGAATTTATTCAGAAGCAAAAGTGACGGTGAATGGTGAATCTGTGATTACCAATAACTATTCAAAATCCTATGGCGCGGGAATCGGCGAGGGCTGGCTGTATCTTAGCGGCGCGCCGGTAATCAGGGATAACTGTATCAGCACCGGCGAACAGGGCAATATCAATATGTATACCAACTATATGATCATTGTCGCAGGAGAACTGACCAATACGGATCCGTATGGGGTGACCATGACGAAAAAGACCGGTGTTTTCACGAACAGTACCAATACAGATCTGAATGATATCCGTAAGTTCAAGAGTGAAAATGCAAGCTACGCTGTGGGAAAAAATGCAGCAGGACAATTGATTTTGGGAAATCCTGTCAAACTTGATTTCAACAGTAACGGCGGCAGCGAGGTCGATTCCCAGACAATTGCCAGTGGCAGTCTGGTGGAAAAGCCAGAAGACCCGACCAAAAAGGGATATAGCCTTGACGGATGGTATAAGGATGAGGCGTTGACTGAAGCATGGGATTTTGAAAAAGACCTTGTATCATCAGAAACGACGCTTTACGCAAAATGGACGCCTCTTGAAGCATCGAAACCGGAGATAAAAAAGCAGCCGGAGAATCTTAAGCTTGCCTACGGCTATCAGGACGGTGACGGCATCCTTCGTGTAGAAGCATCCGCCGCGGAAGACCATGAACTAAGCTATCAGTGGTATTCCAATACGAAAGCAAGTAATGAAAATGGGACAAAGATCGATGGAGCGACCGAAGCGTCTTATACGATTCCGGAAGGAAAGACTGATGGAACAGCCTATTATTATTGCGTTGTGACGGCAAAGAGAAACGATAACGATCAGACAGCAGAGCTGGCATCGGAGGCTGTGTCAGTGAAAATTGTCTACTCCTATCTTGACGCTGCCTGGAGCAGTGCGGAAAAAAAGGTTGTTTATACGGAGAAAACAACCGGAGATAATGTAGTTAACGTGATTGGCACGGGCACAACAACATGGCAGAACGGATGGTATGTAGCCACAAGCGATATAACAATATCGAACCGTGTTACAGTTAAAGGCACAGTGAATCTGATTCTGCTGAATGGAGTTACTATTACAGCTAAGAATGGAATTTCTGTAAATCAGGGAAATACCTTTACCGTATATGGACAGACCAATGATGAGAATAAGATGGGAAGTCTGTATTCCAGATATGATACCACAACAGGAGTTGCGGCAGCGGGAATTGGTGGAAGCGGCAAAGGGAAAAAAGCCGGAAAGATCACAATCAATGGGGGAAAGATATTTACCTCCGGTTCCAGAGAAGCAGGAGGCGCAGGAATCGGTGGCGGATTACAGGCGACAGGTACGGACACCACGATCAATGGTGGAGTGATTACGATCCCGGCAAGAAAGTCCGTTGCAGCAATCGGCGGCGGAAGAGAAGCTTCCAGCGGAAATATTACGATCAATGGCGGGAATCTGAACGTTAGCGGTTATGCAGGAGCATCGATCGGAGGTTCCTATCACGGATCGGCGAACACGATTACGATCCGAGGAGGAAATATCAGAGCTACCAATTTCACCAAAGGTGCGGCAATCGGTTCAGGAGAAAGGAATAACAGCAATACCAAAGCGGGAACGATCAACATTAGCGGTGGTACAGTCATTGCGACGAACTCTGCAGGAAGCGGCAGTGGTGCAGCGGCAATTGGAGGAGGATACAAAGTTCCAGGAGGAACCGTCAATATCTCCGGTGGTACGGTCATTGCGACCAGTACCTATGGAGCCGGAATCGGCGGCGGTCCGGGTGCAAATGGCGGTACAGTAAAAATTACCGGTGGAACGGTTACAGCATATAGCAGCAATGGCGGAGTAGGAATTGGCGCGGGCAGCGGAAAAACAAGTCATGGAACACTTTCTATTGCATTTACCCATGTCAGCCGCGCAGGAAATTCAGAGAGCACGGCTGCAGCATGCTTTAATTACACTTCACACAGGAAGAAATATGTAAAAATATGGCAGCATACGCATAGTACCATTGACTATGGAATTGACGGAAATGTACTGTATGCATACTGTACGGAGGATGAAGAAAACTGTAACTTGTTTGGCGGCAAGCTTACCCTTACCCTTGACGCCCCGGACAAATTATATGATGCGAAGGTTTATAACAAGGCAAAGACCACATGGTATAGTGTGAACCATAACGAGTGGGAAGAATATAGTAAAATCACAGGTGCAACGGTAAAATCAAGCAATGTGATCGAATACTATAAAAAGGCGACAGATGATTCGCCGGAGGAGAAGCTTAGCAGCGCGCCGATTGACGAGGGAATCTATATTGCGAAGCTGCCTGTTGTTCTTGATTCAGAAAATAAATATCTGGAAGAGGAATTCGAAATTGTAAAACCAGAGGCATATTTTGTGACTGTGCCGGAGGCAAAGGAGCTGACATATTCAGGTGAGGCACAAGATTTAGTAACATCAGGAGAAGGACGGGATGGAATCATTCATTACAGTCTGGATCGGAAGGAGTGGACCACAAGTGTTCCACAGAAGAAAAACGCAGGAACTTATGAGGTATGGTTCAAAGTGGTAGGGGATGAATTTCATAAGGATTCAGGGACATTTTCCGTTGAGGTTACGATAAAGAAGGCACCGGCTCTTATCTTAGATGAGGATCAAAAGCCAACGGCAAGAGAAGATTTTCGTACCGATGATCATGAGGATAAGGCTTTGGAGCTTTTGATCGATCCAAAAGAACCGCTTCCGGATGGCTATCAGATGTATTATGTGATAGGAGAGGATGATACTACCGTACCGGAAGAGGGATGGTCGCCTAAGATTCCTACCGGAAGAGAAGGAACGTATCCTATCTGGTTCAGGGCAGTGAAGTTAGATCCTGATGGAAATGTAGATCCAAACTATGAGGAGTCTCAGCCTGAGGTCATCCGGGTCGTATGGATTCCGGAATACAACGTCATCTATGATGAAAATGGAGCGACAGACGGCGATGCTCCGAAAGATACAAATTACTACAAAGGAAATGAGGAAGTAACCGTTCTTTCCCAAGGGGCTCTTGCTCGGAGCGGTTATGAATTTGGTGGATGGTATACGAAAGAGGAAGATCTTTTGGAGAATGAAAGTCCTTCTGCTGCATCAGCCAATTCAACAGGAGAAGATAGTTCCACAGAGATAATTTATCAGGCAGGAGATAAATTCAAGATTGTTTCCGATGTCACTCTGTCGGCAAAGTGGATTCCTATCGCAAAAGTCCTTACCTCACCGGGAGCATTGGAGCTGACTTATTCAGGTAAAGCCCAGGGGCTTGTAACTGCCGGTGAAGCAGAAGGCGGTACGATCCTATATGCCCTCGGCAAAAATACAGAGACCGAGCCGATGGAGGAAAGTGCCTGGAGCGCAAACCTTCCTACGGCTGCTGATGCGGGAACCTATTACATCTGGTATAAAGTCGTGGGGGATGAGGGGTATCTGGACAGCGAAGCAGCTTGTGTTACCTCAAAAATCATGAAAGCGGATTTTAATGAAAATATTCTTGCCTTGACCATGGAGAACTATAGCTATGAAGCGGTACCGTCAGATCCGTCGATATCGTCTGCATTAGAGGATGTGAATAAGAATCTAAAAGATGCCAGGATCAAGTATTACTACAGTACATCAGATAAAAATGAGGATGGAACGGAGTGGAAGGATATTACCGGTACGACCCTTGACGCCGGCACCTATTATATGTACGCCGAGATTGATGAGGCAGCAAACTATCATCCATATACGACCAAAGCCATCGCGTTCAAGGTGGAAAAGGCAGTCTGGATGAAAACGCAGGTATTTGGATCGGCCAATGCCGGAAAAGAGGGAAGCGTCGATCTGAGCGCTTATATTGCGACAGGTGGTAGTATGGGAAGCTTTGATATTGATAACAAAGCCACCCAGGACACAGACTACCCTTTGATGACAGAGGATAAAATCTTAAAGTTCCAGTTCAAAGAAACAGTACAGGGAGAGGATACCCTTGCCAAGATTACGATTCCGGTGACAGGAGCGGCCAACTACAAGGATTATACGATAATCGCAACCGTTTCCGCACCGGCAAAAAGCTTACAGCTGTTGAACTTTAGTGAGAATCAGGTATCAAAAACATATGGAGATACGAAATTCACGATCAGCCCGATCCGGGAAAAAGGAGAAAGGGATTATGGAGAGCCATATGGTAAGATCACCTATTCTAGCAGCAATCCGGATGTGGCAGTAGTCGATTCTTCTACCGGCGAGGTAACGATCAAGAGTGCCGGAACAGCAATCATTACGGCAGAAGCGGACAGAACCGATCCGGTAGAAGGGGATACAGAGAACAAGCCGGGCTATCTTCCGGCAGTTGCCAGCTATACCCTGACGGTGGGCAAAAAAGTGGTTACCATCAAGGCAAAGGATCAGAGTATTTATGTGGGAGATGCCATACCGGATCTGTCCCGTCCGGTTCTGAGTACGCATTATACTATCAAGGGACTTCTTGATGAGGATGAGCTTACGAAGGCTCCGGAATTGACCTATCAAAAAGACGCTGTTGCGGTGGATCCTGTGAATAGTAAGGCGGGAACCTACAACATTGTTCCTTTGGCAGCAGATGCCGGAAAGAATTACGCAATCAGCTATGAAAGCGGAACCCTGACAATCAACAATAAGGCAGAACAGACCATCAGCGCGGATGATGTAAGTGTTGCCTACAATGAGACAGGAAAGAGCATCAGCGCCAGTGTGACTGTACCGGAAACAGGCGGCGGAAAGATCAGCTATATGGTAAAGAATGGCAGTGAGGATTATATTGAGGTGGATGCTGCCAGCGGTGAGCTGACGGTTAAAAAGGTTCCGACCGGAGGAAGAGCCTATGTCATCGTAACAGCAGCGGAAACTGCGACCTATGCCCAGGCAGCCAAAATGGTGACAGTAAAGATTGACAAGGCAGATCTTTCGAAAGACCTTCTCCTGTTGACCATGGAGGATTATATCTACGACACTGTGCCGTCAGTACCGTCGATTTCATCGGTATCAGTGGAAATAAATGAAAGTCTGAAAAACGCCGAAGTCAGCTATTACTATGATATATCTGACAACAACGAGAGCGGAACAGAGTGGAGGGATGTTACCGGGACGACGTTGAATGCCGGTACCTATTATCTGTACGCTGAGATTCCGGCAACAACAAACTATAATTCATATACGACGAAAGCTGTATCATTTAAGGTGGAAAAGGCAGTCTGGACAAAGACCCGGGTATTTGGTTCATCCAATGCCGGCGTAAAAGGAAGTGTCGATCTGAGTGATTATATTGCAAAGGGCGGCAAACTGGGAAGCTTGTCCATAGATAATAAGAATTCTCAGGATACGGACTATCCAGCGATTACGGAGAATAAGGCATTAATCTTCCAGTTCAAAGAAGCCGTTCAGGGAGAGGACACTGTTGCCACGATTACGATTCCAGTGGAAAAATCGACCAACTACAAGGATTATACAATTACGGCAACCGTTTCCGCGCCGGCGAAGAGCTTCCAGCTGCTGAGCTTTAGTGAGGATCAGGTGTCAAAGACATTTGGAGATGGGAAGTTCACATTTGCCCCGACCCGGGAAAAAGGAGAACGGGATTACGGAGAGCCATATGGAAAGATCACTTATGAAAGCAGTAATCCGGATATAGCTACAGTGGATTCTTCTACCGGCGAAGTCACCATCAAGAGTGCCGGAACGGTAGTGATCACAGCAGAAGCATCCAGAACCGATCCGGTGGAAGGAGATACAGAGAACAAGCCGGGCTATCTTCCGGCAGCTGCCAGCTATACCCTCACGGTGAACAAAAAAGCGGTTACCATCAAGGCAAAGGAGCAGAATATTTATGTGGGCGATGCTATACCGGATCTTTCCAGACCGGTTTTGAACAAGCATTACACGGTTACGGGACTTACAGGTCAGGACGAGCTGACGAAAACACCAAAGCTGACCTATCAGAAAAATGCCGTAGCAGTGGATCTTGTGAACACGGAGGCCGGTGTCTATGATATTGTTCCTTCGGCAGCAGAGGCAGGGGATAATTATACGATTATTTATGAAAGCGCTGTCCTGACAATTGATAATAAAGGGGAACAGACCATCAGTGCAGAAGACGTAAGCGTTACCTATGGAGAAACAGAAAAGAGAATCAATGCCAGTGTGACTGTACCGGAAACAGGCGGCGGCGAAATCAGCTATGCCGTCAAGAAGGGCAGTGAGGATGTCATCGGGGTGGATGCTTCCAGTGGAAGACTGACAATCAAAAAGGTTCCGGCAGATGGCAAAGCTTACGTCATTGTGACCGCGGCAGAAACTGCCACCTATGCGCAGGCAGCCAAAGAGGTGACGGTAAAGATCAGCAAAGCAGATTTAAGCGAAGACGTTCTCACATTGACCATGGAGGGTTACAGCTATGGTATGGAGCCATCCGTACCATCCATGTCATCAGTATCCGTGGATGTTGACAACAGTCTAAAGAACGCTAAAATCGAGTATTACTATAGCACATCAGATAAAAATGAGGACGGAACGGAGTGGAAGGATATTACCGGTACGACCTTAAATGCTGGTACCTACTACATGTATGCAAAGATTCCGGCAACAACAAATTATAACGGATATACGACAAAAACCACAGCATTCAAGGTGGAAAAGGCAATCTGGACCAAGACCCAGGTATTTGGATCATCCAATGCCGGAATAGAAGGAAGCGTCGATCTGAGTGATTACATGGCAAAAGGCGGAAGCCTGGGAAGCTTCTCCATAGATAATAAAGCTTCTCAGGATACAGACTACCCTTCCATCACAGAGGATAAGCTCTTAAAGTTCCGGTTCAAAGAAGCCGTACAGGGAGAGGATACCATTGCCAAGATTACGATTCCGGTGACAGGAGCGGAAAACTACAAGGATTATACGATTACGGCAACCGTTTCCGCACCGGCAAAAAGCTTCCAGCTGCTGAGCTTTAGTGAGGATCAGGTATCAAAAACATATGGAGATTCGAAGTTCGTGATCAGCCCGACCCGGGAAAAAGGAGAGAGAGATTACGGAGAGCCATATGGTAAGATTACCTACGTAAGCAGTGATACAGATGTGGCCGAGGTAGATTCTTCTACCGGCGAGGTAACGATAAAGAGTGCTGGAACAGCAGTCATTACGGCAGAAGCATCCAGAACCAATCCGGTGGAAGGAGACACAGTGAACAAGCCGGGCTATCTTCCGGCAGCTGCCAGCTATACGCTGACGGTAAACAAAAAAGTGGTTACCATCAAGGCGAAGGATCAGAGCATTTACGTGGGCGATGCCATACCGGATCTGACCAGCCCGGTCCTGGACACACATTATACTGTCAAGGGGCTTCTTGAACAGGAGGAGCTGACGAAGATTCCAAAATTGGATTATCAGAAAGACGCTGTGGCAGTAGATCCTGTAAATACGAAATCAGGAACCTATGACATTGTTCCTTTGGCTGCAGATGCAGGGAAGAATTACACGTTCAGCTATGAAAGCGGAACCCTGACGATCAACGATAAAGCAGAACAGACCATCAGTACAGAGGATGTAAATGTCACCTATAAAGAAACAGGAAAGAGCATCAGTGCCAAAGTGACCGTACCGGAAACGGATGGTGGAAAAATCAGCTATGAGGTCAAGAAGGGCAGTGAGGATTACATTGAGGTAGATGCTGCCAGCGGTGAGTTGACAATCAAAAAGGTTCCAACAGATGGCAAGGCTTATGTGACGGTAACAGCAGCAGAGACTGCCACCTATGCACAGGCCAACAAGGATGTGACAGTAAGAATCAGCAAGGCGGATTTAGGAAAAGAGGTGATTGCACTGACCATGGAGGACTATGGCTACGACACCGTGCCATCAGTACCATCGATATCGTCAGTATCAGCAGATGTCAGTGAAGGTCTGAAAAATGCGGAGATTACGTATTACTATAGTACTTCATACAACAACGAGAATGGGACAGAGTGGAAGAATATAACCGGTACGACACTGAATGCCGGCACCTACTATATGTATGCCAAGATTTCAGAAACTACCAACTATAACGAATATACGACCAAAGCCAGAGCGTTCGAGGTGGAGAAGGCAATCTGGATTAAGACACAGGTGTTTGGATCTGCCAATGCCGGAATAGCAGGAAGCGTCGATCTTAGTGATTTCATAGCAAAGGGAGGCAGTCTGGGAAGCTTATCCATAGATAACAAGAATTCTCAGGATGCAGATTACCCATCTATCGCAGCGGATAAGATTTTAGCATTCCGGTTCAAAGAAGCCGTGCAGGGAGAGGACACCATGGCAAAGATTACCATCCCGGTAACAGGAGCGACCAACTATAAGGATTATACCATTACAGCCACTGTCTCCGCACCGGCGAAGAGCTTCCAGATGCTGAGTTTTGGCGAGAACCAGGTATCGAAGACATACGGAGATGCGACATTTACGATCATCCCGACCCGGGAAAAAGGAGAAAGGGATTACGGAGAGCCATATGGTAAGATTACCTATTCAAGCAGTGACACAGATGTGGCTTTGGTGGATTCTTCTACTGGCGAAGTAACGATTAAGAGCGCCGGAACAGCAGTTATCACAGCAGAAGCATCCAGGACCGATCCAGTGGAAGGAGATGCAGAGAACAAGCCGGGCTATCTTCCGGCAGCTGCCAGCTATACGCTGACGGTAAATAAAAAAGCAGTTATCGTCAAGGCAGAGGATCAGTCGATTTATGTGGATGGTACGATACCAGATCTGACCAGCCCGGTTCTAGGCACACATTACAGCGTTACCGGTCTGCTGAATCAGGATGCGCTGACAGATGTTCCAAAACTGACCTATCAGAGGAATGGTATAGTGACGACTCCAGATCATACAAAGGTGGGAAGCTATGACATTGTTCCTTCCAATGCAAAGGCAGAAGATAATTACACAATCCATTATCAAATCGGAATCCTGAAAATTCTTGATAAAGAAATACAGACCATCAGCGCAGAGAATGTAAATGTTGTCTATGGAGAAACAGAAAAGAGAATCCGTGCAAGTGTGACCGTACCGGAAACGGGCGGCGGCGAAATCAGCTATGCCGTCAAGAAGGGCAGTGAGGATGACATCGAAGTGGAAGCTTCCAGCGGCAGACTGACGATTAAAAAGGTCCCGGCAGATGGTAAGGCTTATGTGATCGTAACGGCGGCAGAGACTGCGGTCTATGCGAAGGCGACCAAAGAGGTGACAGTAAAAATCAGCAAGGCAGATTTGAGTGAAGATGTTCTCACATTGACCATGGAGGACTATAGTTACGGCGCAGAGCCATCCGTACCATCTATGTCATCGGTATCCGTGGATGTTAGCAGCAGCCTGAAAGATGCTAAAGTGAAGTATTACTATAGCACATCAGATAAAAATGAGGACGGAACGGAGTGGAAGAATATTACCGGTACGACATTAAATGCCGGCACCTACTACATGTATGCAAAGATTCCTGCAACGACAAATTATAATGGATTCACGACCAGAACCACAGCATTCAAAGTGGAAAAGGCAATCTGGACAAAGACCCAGGTATTTGGATCATCAAATGCTGGAATAGAGGGAAGCGTCGATTTGACTGATTATATTGCAAAAGGCGGAAGCCTGGGAAGCTTCTCTATCGATAATAAAGCTTCTCAGGATACAGACTACCCTTCCATCACAGAGAATAAGATCGTAAAGTTCCGGTTCAAGGAAGCCGTACAGGGAGAGGACACCATTGCCAAAATCACGATTCCGGTGACAGGAGCGGAAAACTACAAGGATTATACCATTACGGCAACCGTTTCCGCGCCGGCAAAAAGCTTGCAGCTGCTAAACTTTAGCGAGGATCAGGTGTTGAAGACATACGGAGATACGGCATTTACGATTCTTCCGACCCGGGAAAAAGGAGAAAGGGATTACGGAGAGCCATATGGAAAGATTACTTACGTAAGCAGTGACACAGATGTGGCCGAGGTGGATTCTTCTACCGGGGAAGTAACAATTAAGAGTGCTGGAACGGCAATCATCACAGCGGAAGCATCCAGAACCAATCCGGTGGAAGGAGACACAGTGAACAAGCCGGGTTATCTTCCGGCAGCTGCCAGCTATACGCTGACGGTAAATAAAAAGGCAGTCACCATCAGGGCGAAAGCTCAGACCATCTGTGTGGATGATGAAATACCGGATCTGTCCAGCCCGGTTCTGAATACGCATTATACTGTCACGGGTCTTCTTGACCAGGATGAGCTTACGGGTGCTCCAAAAATGACCTATCAAAAAAATGGAACGACAGCATCCGTTGATCATGCAAAGATTGGAACCTATGACATTGTTCCTTCCGGTGCAGATGCCGGGAAGAATTACGCAATCAGTTATGAAAGTGCTGTCCTGACGATCAACAAGGGGAACAGCGTTCCAGCCGTGGTCACAGCAGAACATCGGACTTATGATGGAACAGAAAAAGCACTTGTGGAGGTCAATTCTTCAACACTTTCAGGCGGTATCATGTATTATGCGGTAACAACGACGGATGAGGCGATAACAGATCAATCGCATTATACGACATCTGTTCCTGCTGCCACGGATGCAGGTACCTACTACGTATGGTATAGGGTAAAAGGAGATGAGAATCATAAAGATACAGAGCCTGAGGGCATAAAGGTATCCATCAAAAAACGTGCGGTATCCCTCACATCGGCAACAGAAACAAAAGCTTATGATGGAAAAGAGCTTACCAATCAGGAAATCATCGTAAGCGGAGATGGATTCGCAGCTGGAGAAGGTGCGGACTATGAAGTGACAGGAACCCAGACACTTCCGGGAACTAAAGATAATACATTCAGCTATACATTAAAGACCGGAACCAAGGCAGAGAATTATGAAATCACAAAAACAGAAGGAAAACTTACCGTCACAGATCGTACAGATGCAGAGGGCGAGGATAAGAAGTACGAAATCACGCTGACTGCCAAGGGGGATGAAGTTACTTATGATGGTACAGAAAAATCTGTTTCCGGCTTTGAAAAGATGGAGTATGTATTCAACGGAGTGACATACACAGTATCAGGACTAAGTGCTTCTGCAAAAGGAACAGATGCAGGAACCTATACGGCAGCGATAACAGGAGAAGCGGTTATAAAAGACGAAAAAGGCAACGATCTGACAAAACAGTTCATTGTGAATACGTTTGATGGAAAATTAACAATTCAAAAGAGAAACGTTACGCTGACCTCTGCAACAGCTTCAAAGAAATATGATGGAACATCCTTGACAGAGGATACCGTAACAGTGACAGGAGATGCGTTCGCAGCCGGTGAAGGCGCTTCCTATCAGGTGACCGGTTCCCAGAAAATTGTTGGAAGCAGTGCAAATATATTTACTTATACACTCAACAAGGGAACAAAAGCAGATAACTACAATATTACCAAGACAGAAGGAACACTTACGGTAACAAATCGTGATGCGAAATATCAGATTTCTCCTCAGGCAAATAGCGATACGGTACAGTATGATGGAAAGAGCCATACAGTGACCGGATTTGTAACAGATACCTTTACGGTGGATGGAAATACCTACTCCGTATCCGGATATACAGTAACAGCCGAGGGAACGGATGCAGGAGAATTTACCGTGAATGTCAGTGGCACTGCAGTGGTCAAGGATAGCGACGGAGCGGATGTTACATCCCAGTTCAGCGTAACGCCGATTGCCGGAAAGCTTATCATTAACAAAAGAAGCGTTACCCTGACGTCTGCATCGGACAAAAAGGAATATGATGGAAAAGCGCTTACCAATGATACTGTAACTGTGACCGGTGATGGCTGGGCAGAAGGGGAAGGCGCCGCATATGATGTAACGGGAAGTCAGACCCAGGTCGGCGAATCAGCAAATACATTTACCTACACGTTGAACAAGGGCACAAACACAGATAATTATGACATCACCATGGTGGAAGGAAGATTAAGCGTCAGCAAATCAGATTCCTCAGGAGAGGTCACAGCCGTATCAGATC
>CADBUD010000214.1 GCA_902797785.1 uncultured Lachnospiraceae bacterium | reverse complement strand
TATTGATCACCGATCTTGACAAAGCAGCAAGCTCATCCCTGTCTTCCTTTGGCAATAGATCTGTCTGCCAAAGATAAGCATGTCTTCGAATTTCTGCGACGATCTCATCTCGAAGTCTCAGTGCCGCAAGCAAAAAATCCGGCTGCTTCGCCGACTTTAATGAAAGCTTGATGACAGGATACTTCCCCTGCTTCGAAAGAATACTCTTATCCGCTTCCATGATTTTCTTTCCCTCAAAGTATCTGCTGTTGTCCACAGGATTTCCTGCATCATCATATTCCAGTTCAAAGAACGTGCGGAGCATGGAGAGCGCGAGCGTCTTCCCAAAGCGTCTGGGGCGGGTAAAGAGCGTCACCATCCCGCCTTTTTCTATAATATCGCGAATCAGCAGCGTCTTATCGACATAATAACATCCATCATCCATCATCCTTTTATAATCCTCATATCCAATTCCAATCTTTTTCATTTCAGTCACCACCCTTTTGTTTTTCATCATAACATATGAACAGGAGAATTTCCATTCTTTCTATGGAAATTCTCCTGTAACTCCGTCCTGCTTTCCTCGAATATTTTCGACTGAAATTTGTTAAAACAACCTTAGACCTAGCTCCAAAAAGTCAAAACCTTCGGAACCATATTCTCCCCATAATGCTCTGTCAGATGCGAAATGATTTCCTCTGACGTCGGCATCTTTTTATTTTCTTCCTTCCTCTTGACCTTCACTGCTAGGCTCATCTCATTTATCGAAGAGTCAAAATATAAATATGCATCTGCTTCGGCAATTCCAGAGATCGACTCGATGGCACGCTCCACATCCTTTAAATAAAATTTCCGCAGTCCATGTACGCCATCCGTAATCACAGTCCGGCCGTTATTTTCCAGAAAATCCAGTGTCTGGTCCGGCAGGATTCTTGCTATGAGATCTGTTTCATAGAGATCTCCCTCACTATAGCGGCTGGCGATGACCTTGCTGTATCTCACCGGCTTAAGATCCTTAATATACAGCCTGCCCCAGGCACCATATGGTTTTTTCTGATAGCTCTCATCCAGCACATATACCTTGCACTCTCTCCTTCTTGCATCTACAAGCTTTTCTCCGGCTTCTTCATTCAGCTTCTTTGTAGAAAGGATGAAATGCTTTGGAAATACTTCTTCCGGCAGATGTCTTTTTAATCTCCTCACGGAAGTCTCCTCCAGCATCGCAATCAGGATATATTCATAACAGGTCAGGAAAATTTCCAGTTGTTTTGGATCAAATCGGTTCTTCCAGAATCGAAGCTCCTGGTAATATCCTTTTTCATCATGGAATACCTGCATATGGAACGGAAGGGAATCCAGCTGTAAATGATATCGTTCTGCCGGTGCATCTCCGATCTCCTTCATCCCAAGGATATCCCCCTGAAACTGGAAGAACATTTCTCCCTGTCTGGCATTGGATACGGAGTTTTTCATGGTCTTCATGATCTGCGCACCTGTTTTCTTTAGAAGCTCGATTACCGTCTCATGCGGTTTTCTTGTGAATCTGCAAAAATATGTGATGAACAGTGAACCGACCATATGCGCATATCTGCTGTCTGTACGTCCACTGTGAATACTGTTCGCAAAAACATCATCCTGATCTGAAAACAGATAGATCAAATAATTGAATGCCGTCAAGAACATCACATTTTCAGAAACTCCATTCGCCTTACAATAATACAAGATTTCCTTTCTGGTAATTTTATCCAATCTGCTGGTGATGGCTCCATATTTTTTTTCAAATGTATCCGTTGTAAGACGCCGGTTCAAAATACTCCTATCAAGAACGACACCCTTCATCAATTCTCCCGTCCTTGCGATATCACTTTCCCTTACGCCATTGGTCTTTCTTTCATTATCCTCCAATGCAAAATCAAAGAATGTAAATTTCTCCGGCTCTGCCTTTTCTCCACAATAGATCCTGTTGATATCTTTCAATATAATACCGATGGAAATTCCATCACCTATGATATGGGCTACATCTAAAAAGAAATATTTTCCGCTTTCTGTTTCGCATAGAAGAACATGAATCAGATCATCTTCCTTTGTATATTGGAAAGCTCTGACCAAGCCCTTCTTTTTTTCTTCCCATTCCGCTTCGCTCATTTTCTCAATCGGTACAGGAATTACTCTGGAATCGTCCCGATAGGTCATCAGCATCTTTCCATTAAAGCAGATCTTCGCCTTTAGAATCGGATGCAGGTCACATACCTTCTGCACAGCTTTTTTCAATTTATTGAGATCAATCTTGTAATCCAGCCGGTACAAAAACGGGAGATTCCCTGTCGTATTTCCTTTAATGATATACCCAAAATACATCTGCATATTGGTCAGCGGATATTCTTCCTGAACACTTTGGCCTGCCGTATGCTCCTCTGTCTTTTTCTTTTCCAAAAGATAGCTCTCCAGCAAAAGCACGGTATTGTGTTCGATTAATTCCGATAGAGAGACCGGAACGTCAAAGCTCGACTCTATTTCCTCGATGAGCATGACACTTCCCATGGAGTCTAAGCCAATACTATAAAAATCTTCGGTGGTTCCGACCAGATCGTTTCCGGTAATATCCGCTAATAATTGGCAAAGCTCTTTCTGCATTTCTGTTTCCGGCATCGTATATTCGCTTTTTCTGGCTTCTTCCTTCTCCATATCAAGAAAGAACTGCTCACGAATGATCTTATCCGAAGAAGTCTTTTTGAACGGATGCTTGCGTACACTGCATTTCATAATCTGAGATGCGGTCGGAAGGGAAACATTTTTGATGTTGACAATATCACGAACTGCTGCTTCCACATCCATAATATTCTGCTGCTGCGCATATTCATAATTCGGATAAATGCATGCAGCAACCGTATCTCCATCCCCATATACAAGAATGTCCTTTACCAGCACCTCATCATCAAATAAATTTTCGATTCCCTCCGGCGCAATATTTTCCCCATTGCTCAATATGATCAGATTTTTCTTTCGTCCGGTAAGATATAAGAAATTTTCATCATCGATATATCCTAAATCTCCCGTCATGAGCCATCCGTCTTCTGTCAGTGTTTCCCTCGTCAGCTCCTCATCCTTGTAATATCCCATCATGACAGACGGACTTTTTACCTGAATCTCCCCATCCACAAAACGAACCTGACAGCCTTCGACCAATCGTCCTACAGAATCCAGCTTTTCTAATCTTTCATAATCTGGTGCTGCAATCTTTGGCGAGCATTCTGACATCCCATATCCCTGTCCGATTGTAATGCCCAGTCCAATCAGATTCAACGCCAGCTCCTTTGCCAGATATCCGCCACCGCTGATGATCTTATGAAAATTCCGTCCCAAAAGTTCATCCTTGACCTGCCTTCTCGTAACGCTGAGATTCTTTTTGTGCAGCATTACGATCCGGTTGTATATGGTCTTGCTGATCATAGGAACGGCACGGAGCACCGTCGGTCGGAACACATCAATATAATGAAATAATTTTGATACATCCGGACAAAGGCAAAGCTTGCTCCCATATCTCATGGTCAGGAATACATCTCCGCTCAGACAGAAAACATGATGTATGGGAAGTACATTCAATGCCACCTCGTTTTCCTGATCCTCAATCTCCGTGCTGTTAAAAATATTATCCATTAAATTTCCATGGGAAAGCATGACTCCTTTTCCTTTTCCCGTAGTTCCTGAAGTAAAAATAATGAGCGCGCAGTCCTCTTTTTTCGCCTTTGGCTCAAAGGAATGATTCCTATAATTTTTACAGATATTTCGAACGGACTGCTCCTTCATATTTTGTATACAGATGAATTTTTTGACCTTCGGACATTCCTTCTTATATAGATCGATCTCATCATGAAAATCCCAATCATATAAAAGAATCCCGGCATCTGACTTCTGAATCCGTTCTATGATCCCATCTGTCCCGGCCTTGATATCAATCGGAACGGCAATTCCACCTGCACTGACCGTTCCAAATAATGCTGTCAAATAACGATAACTGCACTGCCCGAGCAATGCCACATGAGGACAATCTCCCTGTTCTAAGACCCATGCTCCAAAGGAACAGCTGTCCTTGTATAATTCACTATAGGTGTTGCAATAAAATACATCCGCCCTCTCATATTTCAGGAAAATGCGTGACGCATATTCCGTCCCGGCATTCTGCAGCAGATCGTACAATGTCCTGGTATTTTCACGAGTCATCATATTTTATCTCCTTTTTTAATTCGCAATACGAAATTATTGATGCAAGGAGAATATATCATATTATATTTTATTTCGCAATGCGAAATAAATGGTTTTTTTCAATTTTGTTAAAATTGACGAAAATATTCCGATTCACAGAAGCTCCTTTCAACTCTCTTCTCCCTCGTAGGAGAGTAAAATTTTTAACAGGCGGATGAGCTCTAAGGTATCCTCTCTTCCAAGCTTTCTTAACAATCCCTGATACTCTTTCCGAATTGCTGACCTTCTCTTTTTTTCCTCTGTCAGACCGGCTTTTGTGATATATACCAAGACCCGCCTTTTGTCCTCCTCTGCTCTCCTTCGTTCAATATATCCCTTGTACTCCAGACTGGATAAAATATCCGTCATTCTCCCGGGTACAATATGCAGATACCGGGAAAGCTCTCCTGCACTTTCTCCATCCCGGATGTAGGTCAGATAATGGAGGGTGCCGTATTCTCCTCTCACACTATCCTGAACGGAACGGTTCACTCTCCGGTTGAGCAGCTCTGCTAAAAGCATGTATAGCTCTTCTCCAAGATCTTCTTCTTTTTTTGACATATTTGTTGCTCCATTTTTCTATTTCACCAGATTCCCCACAATGCAGCTTTTTCTGCAACAATCTCATCTCGAAGTCTCTGTGCCGCAAGCAAAAAATCCGGCTGCTTCGAGAGAATACTCTTATCCACTTCCATGATTTTCTTACCCTCAAAGTATCTGCTGTTATCCACAGGATTTCCTGCATCATCATATTCCAGTTCAAAGAACGTGCGGAGCATGAAGAGCGCGAGCGTCTTCCCGAAGCATCTGGGGTGGGTAAAGAGCGTTACCTTTTCATTTTTCATCATAACATATGAACAGGAGAATTTCCATTCTTTCTATGGAAATTCTCCTGTAACTCCGTCCTGCAAATTCCGCAAATCCTTCTGGCTCCTCTGGCTGATTTTTCTTTGGAACTCTTTTTCTTTTAGGCAGTCTTCCTGTTAACAGTATCAGATACATTTTTTCATGAGTATAGAATGCTTTCCTC
>CADBUD010000213.1 GCA_902797785.1 uncultured Lachnospiraceae bacterium | reverse complement strand
TCCGGGGTAGCAGTGCGCCAAATACGACCAAAGGGAGTATTTGTGTGCATTTTGTTGCTATGAACAGCAGAGCTGTGAATAGTAACCGGCTTTTTGTTTTGCTATTTCAATCAAGAATTGACATCGGAACAGCTCCTTTCTGTAGATGTTGCGATTCTGTGAGAGATTATAGCAGACAAACACCCGAAAAGCTATGGATTCTGTATAGATTTTTACAAAAAATTCACATTTTTTTCGTTTTTATTAACAAAAAATCTCAAAGGATATCTTGACTTATTTAGATAGAAATGTAATAATATATATATCTGTGATGAAAAAAATTTATCACAAAATCATTTCATGAAGGAGGACTAAAATGTCAACAAAAGCATATTATCCAATTAACGAGATCGGTGCAGGAAAGGTTGGTTTTTCTAAGACCCGTTCTATCATTGAAGCAGCATATTATGGAAACAACGTCGTAAAAGTAAACACCTTAAAGGAAGCCTATGAGTTAGCGAAGAACTCACCGGGAACCATCGTAACAGATATGCCGGTAAAGGATGGCGAGCTGTTCGGTCTGGAGAAAGACGCCAAGGTGCTTCTGTTCAATGACGGTGCTGTGACAGGACGTTACGCTGCTGCCCGCCGGATCAAGGGTGAGCCGGGAGTAGATAGTGCCAAGCTTGATAAGGTCGTTATGGATGCTATTTATGAAACTCGTTGGAAAACCATGTATCACGCTGAGTGCTTCATCGGTCTGGATCCGGAGTTCATGGTAAAAGCACATCTTCTGATTCCGGAAGGAGAGGAGAACATTCTCTACAACTGGATGCTGAACTTCCAGTACATGTCAGATGAGTACGTAAAAATGTACAAAAATTCCAAACCGGTCGGTGACGGAAAAGAGCCGGATATCTATATCTTCTCCGATCCACAGTGGGCACCGCATGATGCACCGGATGTAGACTACAGTTGTCTGAGCGATCCATTGACTCTCTGCTATTTCGATACCAATGAGAACTGTGCAGCAATCCTCGGTATGAGATATTTCGGAGAGCATAAGAAAGGTACACTGACCATGGCATGGGCTTTGGCGAACAGAAATGGATATGCTTCCTGTCACGGTGGACAGAAAGAGTACACCTTAGAGGATGGTTCCAAATTCGTAGCATCCGTATATGGTCTCTCAGGCTCAGGAAAATCCACACTGACTCATGCAAAACACAATAACAAATATCCGGCAATCAAGGTTCTTCATGATGATGCATTCATCATCAATACAGATACCTGTTCTTCGATCGCATTAGAGCCTACATATTTCGATAAGACAGCAGATTATCCAACTGGCTGCCCGGATAATGAATATCTCTTAACAGCACAGAACTGTTCTGCTACTTTAGATGAGAACGGCAAGATTCAGCTTGTAACAGAGGATATCAGAAATGGAAATGGACGTGCAATCAAGTCCAAGCTCTGGAGCCCGAACCGTGTAGACAAGATTGAAGCACCGGTAAATGCAATCTTCTGGATCATGAAGGATCCTACCATTCCGCCGGTAGTAAAATTAAAAGGAGCTGCTCTTGCTTCTGTTATGGGAGCTACTCTTGCAACAAAGACCTCTTCCGCAGAGCGTGTAGCTGCTGGAACAGATTTAAATGCTCTTAGAATCGTTCCATATGCTAACCCATTCCGTACTTATCCGCTGGAGAACGACTATGTGAAGTTCAAAAAGCTCGTAGAAGAGAAGAACGTAGACTGCTACATCGTAAACACTGGTGATTTCATGGGCAAAAAGGTAAAACCGGCAGATACTCTTGGAATCTTAGAGACGATCGTAGAAGGAAGAGCAAAATTTGAAAAATGGGGCAATTTCGAGGATATCGAGATCATGAACGACTGGTCAGGAAAGACTGACGATTTCACACCGGATTTAAATGACGCTTCCTATGTAGCAGCATTAAAGAGCGCTATGGAGAATCGTGTGAAAGCAGTAGAGGATTTCGCTACCAAGAAAGAGGGATATGATAAACTTCCGGATGAGGCATTAGAGGCATTGAAGAAGCTCGTTGCTGAGTGCTAAGAATCTGTTACTGTTCACAGCTCCGCTTTTTGTCGAAATTTTCCAAAAAAGGAAAAAATTCCTCTTGATATTTCGGCAAAATTAGGGTACAATAGGATTAGAAAATAAAAATATAGGAAACGGATTTATTTATTGCGTTTACTATATTTGATCAGTAGATAAGTTATTGCCTGAGATGTTCGATACCCCTGCTGTTTTGAACCTACATTTTATTTATTGGGACTCCTATATCTATATTAATATGTCAAGCCGCCATGCAGCGGAAGACAGAAAAAATATGTGCGGTTACCCACCTGGCTTTAGCTAGGAGTCAAAATTGCAGGAAACGGCATTTTGGGTAATACTTATGATAAATCTTAAAAAACAAAAGTGAGAGATTTTCTCTCCTAGCAGATGCCATAGATAAATCTGCAGGGTACAAAAGAATGGGAGATTACTTGGGATAAATATTCTGAGGGCGCCTTAAGAAAAGCAGAGATGCAAATGATTTAGAAATACCAGAGGTTAGAAGTTTTAAAATACGATTGATTTTAAAATACACAAGAGCAGCCGGCCAGTCCAAAAGACTGGTCGGTTTTTTTGATTCAAAACTGGAATTTTGTCGAAAACCTGACAGGATAAATTCTATCACTTTGTGCTATTCTTATAGTATTGTCTTTTCGTACGGACTCTTTTCCATCAGAAAAGCACAGTTCCTTAATTCGTTTGGAATAGGAATCTGCAAAATGGCATATATATGTTACTATTCATAGTCAATTTGATAATAGTAACTTATATATAAGAAATAGAAAAATCATAATATGGAATGGGTGATGGAATTTTGAAAAAATGGCTGTATGTGATTTCCTTTATTTTTATCTTGAGTGCATTATCGCTGATTCTTCTCTGGTTTTCCATGAGGGAGTCATCGCTTTCAAAGCAGAATCGAATTTCTTCCGAAGATCTGGCAAAGATGCTGTCGTTTACCAATGACAGTATAGAGGAATGGAAGGAGATTCTGTCGGAACAGCGGATTGCCCGGCATGGACTGACCTATTCGGATCTAAAACCGCTGCTGCAGCGGCTGAATGTTGATTCTTATATTACATATGCTCCGGATCCGGAGGAAAAATATGTGTCTATGGAGGCGTGGTATCCGATCTATAGCCAGATTTTGACCATTTTGGATCCTTCCGGACAGGTCAAAAAAAAGAAGCGATTGATTTTGAAAAAAGAGACCGATGGAATCTATATTACTACCAAAGGAAAGCTGAAGGTATTTTCCAAAGAGGCCTCCCTTCAGGAGATGACAGAATACCAGATGTGGATGTTAGATCAGGAAGCCGTCTGTTGGATGGCGGAAAAGGAATGTGAGCTTTCAAATGTCTGGATCGAGGAGTCTTCTAAGGAAGATAAAACGCTGACTTTATATTATGGTGATACCAATGTAACGCTGAAAGAAATCTCTCTGGAATTCTATCCGAATCAGGTACTGGCAGATCTGACATTCCAGCAGGGGAAGCTGAGTAGGATTTTCTGTAAGGAAAGAATGCTCACCGGCGTGCTGGAGAAAAAAGAAAAAAAGACACTCTCAATTCAGGGAGCTGGTGATCTGCCTGTTTCAGAACGATTTGTTTACGTCGATCTGACAGGAAAGGAAACAGCTTTAAAAAAGAAAAAAGCTCTTCAGATCGGGGAGACCTATGAGTTTGTCATCGTGCAGGGGGAAATCTGTGGTTGTATTTTGACAAAGAAAGAGGACGAAATCCGAATCTTGTTAAGTGACCAAAACGGTCAATATGAAATGAATGAATTGAAAATATGCGGGGCAGGAGAATACAAGGTAATCTCTGGAGAGGATGTTTCTTCCTTTCATGGGGAGGAAATTTTTTCCGTGCAGTCGGTAGATAAAAACAAACCTCTTCTGATCAAAAGCTACAAAAAGGATTCGCCTCTTTATCTGAAGGAATTGAAGGCGGGGACAGAAACGATACCTTATTATGGGGAACTTCGCATCTATCAGGGAGAGCACGGTGTCTTTGCCACCTGTACGACAGATGTAGAAACCTATTTGAAGGGGGTCGTGCCGGGAGAAATGCCGCCAGGATATGAGATGGAAGCGTTGAAGGCCCAGGCAATCTGTGCCAGGAGCTATGCGTATGCGAAGCTTGCAGCACCGGTATATGAACAGTACCATGCGGATGTTGATGATACAACGAATTGTCAGGTCTATAACATGACGGGACAGTACGACAGTACGAATCAGGCCGTGGAGGAAACCAAAGGAATCGTCATGGAATATCAGGGGGAATTTCTGGAGGCGTGTTATTTTTCGACCTCCTGCGGCAGAACGACAAATGCGGATCTTTGGAATGATGAGCCAAAGGAGAAGATTCCCTATTTAAAAAGTGTTTCCATTTCGCCACAAAAGACAGGAAAAAAACTCAATCGGGAAAAGGATTTCTTGAAATTTATTTCGACGGATCAGAACAATGATTATGAGAATTCTGAAAAATGGTATCGCTGGCGTGCAGAACTGGATTTTGAAAATCGCTGCGGAGAGCTATCAGCTGCAGTACTGGAAGAACTCTCTCATGATTCGGTGTTTGTCAAAGCATCGAAAGCACCGGCGGAGCTGCCCCGTTCCCTGACATTTATGGGAATCAGGGTTGGAATCCGGTCGGATGGAGGCAATGTGATGTCTCTTCAGTTGGATACCAGGGAGATGGGGCAGATTGAAATCACATCAGAAAGCATGATCCGGAAACTGCTGTTTTTTGTGACGTCAAAAATCTTTGATCATACCAAGGCGGAGGCGCAGACCGAGACGAAGCTTCCCAGCAGTTTTTTCGCGATATCGGAGGTTTCTTATGGAAAGAAAAAGCGCTTGAAACAGGTGGTCCTTTTAGGAGGCGGGCATGGACATGGAGCCGGAATGAGCCAGATGGGAGCAAATCATCTGGCAGCGGACGGATACAGGGCAGAGGATATCCTGAACTTTTTTTATCAGGGAATCTCCATTGGGAAGAAGCGGTAACTGTTACGGTACATTTGACAGTTTGGGAAAAAGCCAGTATGATAGATATGAAAAAAATTTTTCATATCTATCATTATGACGCAGCAGGTGCGTCATGTAGAGGAAAGTCTGAAAGATAAATCTTTTATATCTACCATTATGGCGCAGCAGGTGCGTCATACAGAGGAAAGTATGGGAGGAGAGCACGGATTTTGTAAGGAAAATGTCGCCTTCAGCGTCTTGCGTTTGGCGCAATAGGAAACGAATCATTTTGCTTCCTATGAAAAAAGGGATAGAAGGGATGGAAAAAATGTTCGGGAAAATATATACTGTCATCAAGAGCTTTTTATTAAAAATCAAAGAAGACCGCTGTGATGCCTATGCAGCCCAGGCAGCATATTTTATCATTCTTTCTTCCATTCCGTTTTTGATGTTTTTGTTCTCTTTTGCGAGCTATACGATTATTTCCAAGGAAATCTTAGTCGAGGCAATGGAAGGTATGCTGCCGGAATATATCATGTCTTTTGTTCAGACAATCATTAATGATGTGTATGATCAGTCGATTGGTCTGATTTCTGTATCGGCGCTGGCAACAATCTGGTCAGCAGCAAAAGCAGTCCAATATATCAAAAATGGGATCAATGCCGTTCATGGGATTTTGGAAACAAGAAATTTTATCCTGCTCCGGATCCAGGCAGTCTTTTATATGCTGCTGTTTGTTCTGGCAATTATTTTTTCGCTGGTTCTTCTGGTGTTCGGAAATAAGATTCAGATGCTTTTGGAGCAGTTCTTTCCTCTTATGGCGGGAGTGATGACACGAATCTTAAGTTTTCGGTTGTTGATTTCCCTTGGGGTATTTACCTTGTTTTTTACCCTGATCTTTACAGCACTGCCTAATCAGAAGGTCACATTCAAGAGTCAGCTGCCGGGAGGATTCTTATGCGCGGCAGCCTGGTCGGTGTTTTCCAAATTACTGGCAGTTTATGTGGATTATTTTCACGGGTTTTCCACCTATGGAAGCTTGTCAGCCATTGCGCTGGTGATGTTCTGGCTGTATTTTTGTACCTATATCATGCTGATCTGCGCCGAGATCAATGTGTTCTTTTGTGACTATTTTCATTATAAGATGTTTATTTGGAAGAATAAGAAAGAACGGGAGGAAGGAAAATCGCGAGAGCAGCCGTGAACTGTTACAAAAATTTCACTTGCGTAACCGAAAAACGTGTGGTATGATTTGACATGAGTAAAAGCGATGACGATGTCAGTATGTCTTTTTGTCAGCCATCAGAGAGGGAGGATGATTCGCTGAAAGTTCTCCTTGGTCTGTAAAAGACAGAATTTTCCCATCTGAGCTGCATCTTTGAACGGGGCGCCCCTGGTAGGAGATGACGTTTCCTGTGCGTTAAACAGCAGACTAAAATAAGTGTCCGAATCATTTGGAAATCAGGGTGGTACCGCGGAGATCTTCGTCCCTAAGGAGAAGGGAGGAAGATTTTTTTTATACAGCCCGCAATAGAAAAGGAGGTCAAAATGAAGGAAAAACTTCAAAAAATCAGAGAAGAAGCCATGGAGGAAATCAAAAAATCCGAGGGCTTGGCAAAATTAAATGATGTCAGGGTGAAATTTTTAGGAAAAAAAGGAGCACTGACCGCTGTATTAAAGGGAATGAAGGATGTTGCAGCAAATGAACGTCCAATCGTAGGTCAGATGGTCAACGAAACCAGAGAAGCCATTGAGACATTGATTCAGGAAACCCAAAAGGCATTTGAAGAAAAGCAGCTTGAAGAGCGCATGAAAAATGAAGTGATCGATGTGACACTTCCGGCAAAGAAAAAGCTGTCCGGTCATCGTCATCCAAATTCGATCGTGCTGGAGGAGGTAGAGCGGATCTTTATTGGAATGGGGTATGAAGTCGTTGAGGGTCCGGAAATCGAATATGATTATTACAACTTTGAAGCACTCAATATTCCGGCAAATCATCCGGCCAAAGACGAGCAGGATACTTTCTATATCAACGATAAGATTCTGCTTCGGACGCAGACCTCACCGGTACAGGTAAGGGAAATGGAAAAAGGAAAGCTGCCAATCCGTATCATCGCGCCGGGACGGGTATTTCGTTCTGATGAGGTAGATGCGACCCATTCTCCATCATTCCATCAGATCGAAGGACTGGTCATTGATAAACATATTACCTTTGCTGATTTAAAGGGGACACTGGCAGAATTTGCCAGACAGCTGTTCGGGGAAGAGACCAAGGTAAAATTCCGCCCGCATCATTTTCCATTCACGGAGCCGAGTGCCGAGATGGATGTTTCCTGCTTCAAATGCGGTGGAAAGGGCTGCCGGTTCTGTAAGGGCTCCGGCTGGATCGAGATTTTAGGCTGTGGAATGGTTCATCCAAAGGTGTTGAAAATGAGCGGTATCGATCCGGAGGAATACAATGGATTTGCTCTTGGTGTGGGACTTGAGAGAATCACACTGTTAAAATATGAGATTGATGACATGCGTCTGCTCTATGAAAATGATGAGAGATTTTTAGAACAGTTCTAAGGAACTGCGCATGATTTGCACAGTTCCTTAGCTTCCCAGCAGCAAAATGCACACACCGATAGGCATACAGAGTACAAAGAAGGAATAATCAAAAGAAAGGAATAGGAATAAAATATGAATACATCATTATCATGGATTAAAGCATATGTACCGGATCTGGATGTCACTGCGCAGGAATACACAGATGCCATGACCCTGTCTGGTTCAAAGGTAGAGGGTTTTACCCGGCTCGATGCTGATTTGTCAAAAATCGTCATTGGACAGATCAAAAGCATAGAAAAGCATCCGGATGCGGATAAGCTGATCATTTGCCAGGTCGATATTGGAGAAGAGAATCCGATTCAGATCGTGACCGGAGCACCGAATGTTTCAGAGGGAGACAAGGTTCCGGTTGTTTTGGATGGCGGACGTGTCGCTGGTGGACATGATGGAAAAAAGACGCCGGGAGGCGTAAAAATCAAAAAAGGAAAGCTTCGGGGAGTCGAATCCAATGGAATGCTCTGTTCGATTGAAGAGCTGGGCTCGACCAGGGATATGTATCCGGAGGCACCGGAATATGGAATCTATATTTTCCCGGAGGATGCCGTGGTTGGAGAGGATGCGGTAAAGGCACTGGGACTTGATGATGTGGTCTTTGAATATGAGATCACCTCGAATCGTGTTGATTGTTTTAGTGTGATCGGTCTGGCAAGAGAAGCAGCAGCTACCTTTCATAAGGATTTTGTGCCGCCGGTCATCAGGCCGACCGGAAATGAAGAGAAGGCTTCTGACTATATCAAGGTAACGATCAAGGATGAAACACTTTGTCCGCGTTACTGCGCCCGCGTGGTAAAAAATATCAAGATTGGACCGTCGCCAAAGTGGATGCAGAGAAGACTTGCCTCTCATGGAATCCGTCCGATCAACAATCTTGTCGATATTACCAATTATGTCATGGAAGAATATGGGCAGCCAATGCATGCCTATGATCTGGACACGATCGAAGGAAATGAAATCGTGGTGCGCCGCGCAGAAAAAGGAGAAAAATTCGTTACTTTAGATGGACAAGAGAGAACTGTGGATGATTCCGTATTGATGATCTGTGACGCGAATAAGGCAGTCGGTCTGGCTGGAATCATGGGAGGAGAAAACTCCATGATCACCGATCAGGTCAAGACGATGCTGTTCGAAGCCGCTTGCTTTGACGGGACGAACATCCGACTTTCCAGCAAAAAGCTGGGACTGCGTACCGATGCTTCTGCCAAATTTGAAAAAGGGCTCGACCCAAATACGGCGCAGGAGGCAATCGACCGTGCCTGCCAGCTGATTGAAGAGCTGGGCGCCGGAGAAGTCGTTGGGGGAATAGTAGACGTTTACTCCAAAAAGCGTGAGGGATGCAGGATTCCGTTTGATGCAGATAAAATCAACAGGATGCTGGGAACAGAAATATCCGAGCAGTTCATGAAAGAGGTATTAAAAAAGATCGATCTGGGATTTGACGAAGAAACACAGGAAGTTATTGTTCCGTCCTGGAGACAGGATCTGGAGTCTTATGCAGATATCGCAGAGGAAGTGGCGCGGTTTTATGGCTATGATAATATTCCGACGACACTGCCGACGGGAGAAGCAACGACAGGAAAGCTCTCCTTTAAGCTGCGGATTGAGCAGATCGCAAGAGATGTCTTAGAGTCCTATGGTTTCCATGAGGGCATGACCTATTCCTTTGAAAGTCCGAAGGTATTTGACAAGCTTTTGATTGCCAAGGATTCCAAGCTTCGGGATGCGATCCGCATTTCCAATCCGTTAGGAGAGGATTTCAGCATTATGAGGACCCTTCCGCTGCATGGTCTTTTGTCCTCCCTTAGCACAAATTATAACCGCAGAAATAAAAATGTGCGCCTGTATGAAATGGCGAATATCTATTTGCCAAAGCAGCTTCCGCTCACCGAGCTTCCAGAGGAAAGATTACAGATTTGTGCCGGAATGTATGGAGATGGAGATTTCTTTGATATGAAGGGTGTGGCAGAGGAATTTTTAGAAAAGATCGGAATGAACAAAAAGCTTACTTATACGCCGGACTGTGTTCATGAATTTCTTCATCCGGGCAGAAAGGCAGATTTGATCTATGATAAAAAAGTCATCGGGTACATGGGAGAAATTCATCCGGCAGTGGTCAAGAATTATTCGATCGGAGAAAGAGTGACGATTGTTGTACTGGATCTTCCGGTTCTCCTTACCTATGCCAATTTCGACCACAAATATGAAGGAATCGGAAAATATCCGTCCGTGACCAGAGATATCAGCCTGACGGTTCCGAAAGAGATCATGGTCGGAGAAATCGAAAGCATCATTGAGAAAAAGGGAGGACAGTATTTAAAATCCTTCCAGCTATTCGATCTTTACGAGGGAGAGCAGATTGAAATGGGCTTTAAATCCGTTGCATATACCATCACCTTCTGCTCAAAGGAAAAGACCCTGGAGGAAAAAGATGTTTCCGAACCAATGGAGCGGATTTTAAAAGCATTGGAAGAGAAAAATATCATGCTTCGGAAATAACAGGGCAGCAGCAAGGAACAGCGAAGCTGTAAATCGTAACAGATAGAGGAGCCTAGTACTGTCCCGCGAACACGAAGTGTGAGTGGTTGACAGCACTGGCATCCTACAGATAAAGCTCCACTGGAGCTT
>CADBUD010000212.1 GCA_902797785.1 uncultured Lachnospiraceae bacterium | reverse complement strand
TCGATTCGTTTTAGAAATGGCTCCCTGATACAAAGGTTCCGGTTCGTTACCGCGATGACCTTCTTCCAATCTTTCTTTTCGTTCACTTTTTCCACTGTTCTCCCCATTTTATATATACTCGTTACGTTCATGAGTATAAATTATCAGCTGTGAATCGGAACAAATTCACACATAGATATAGTCACTCATCACCGGCTGAAGTCCCAGTCCTAAAATTGCCTGGTATACTTCCTCCACCGATCTGCCATCAGAAATCTCGAACTGCTCATCGCCCTTGGCCTCTCCCTCATGTCCGCCGATTCCTACGGAGACGCCTGCGGAGATCTTGGTCGCCGCGATATTGATCAGATGATTTCGTACCCGTTCACATTCTCTTGTCGAAATCGTGATACTGGAAAACGGCATAAAGATCCGATACGCCGCAATCACCTGCAGCAGCTGTGCCTCATGAACATCCATTGGACGGATCTTTTCATTATTTATAATCGGGCGAAGTCTTGGACAAGAAAAAGCGATTTCTGCATGCGGATATTTCTTTTGGAGCAGGAAAGCATGCATGCCGGTAGCAAACGCATCCTTCCGGAAATCATCCAATCCCAGGAGTGCCGCAAAGCCCACGCCTCTCATTCCGCCCATCAGGGCTCTTTCCTGCGCATTGAGACGGTATGGGAAAATCCGTTTATGTCCTGCTAAATGAAGCGTCTCGTATTTGTCCGCATGGTAGGTCTCCTGAAAAACGGTCACATAATCTGCCCCACATTCATGCAGATACGCGTATTCGTCTGAATTCATCGGGTAGACCTCAAGGCCAATGACCTTAAAATACTTGCGGGCGAGCTTACAGGCTTCTCCGATATATTTCACATCGGACATTTTTTTGCTCTCCCCGGTCAGAATCAATACCTCCTGAAGACCGGTCTTGGCGATAGCCTCCATTTCCCGCTCGATTTCTTCTGCGTTAAGTCTGGCCCGGTGAATCCGATTGTGGCAGTTGAATCCACAATAGATACAGTAGTTTTCACAATAATTGGCAATATACAACGGGGTGAACATATAAATGGAATTTCCAAAATGCTTTCTGGTCTCCTCCTGTGCCCGCTGCGCGATCTCCTCCAGAAGCGGAAGCGCCGCCGGCGAAAGCAGGGCACCGAAATCCTCCGGCTTTAACGAATCCTTCTGCAGGGCAAGCCTTACCTCCCGCTCTGTATATTTCTCATAGTCGTAGGCTTCCATTGCCGCGAGAACCTTTTCTTCGATATCCGAATCGATTTTCTCCATATCCGGAAGATACTCCATATGACTGATCCGGTTCTCCTTTTGATGTTCTTTGATTTCTTCGCTCAAGATACTTTCATTCATTTTCATTTCTGACATAGCTTCGACCCTCACGCTTCCCTTTCTTCTTCACGCAAAAAACCGGTCAGCGGAGAGGATGCGCTTCCTCCTTTGGAAAGCACCCGTCCCAGTCCGGAACGATATGCCGTCCTTCCGGCTTCAATCGCTTTTTTGAAGGCCTCTGCCATCGCCGGAACATCCCCGGCTGTCGCAATTGCCGTGTTTGCCATCACAGCTGCTGCGCCCATCTCCATCGCCTCGCAGGCCTGGGACGGCTTTCCGATCCCGGCGTCCACGATGATCGGCAGGTCGATCTCATCGATCAAAATCTCTATGAACTCTTTGGTACAGATTCCCTTATTCGATCCAATCGGAGCTCCTAACGGCATGATCGAGGCTGCTCCTGCATTTTGAAGATCCCTAGCCGCATTCAGATCCGGATACATATACGGCATGACAATAAAGCCTTCCTTGGCAAGAATCTCTGTCGCGCGAATCGTCTCATAGTTGTCCGGCAGCAGATACTTGGAATCATGAATGACCTCGATCTTGATAAAATCCCCACAGCCCACTTCCCGTGCCAGCCGTGCGATCCGGACGGCTTCGTCGGCATTTCGCGCTCCGGAGGTATTCGGAAGCAGGGTCACGCCTTCTGGAATATAGTCCAGAATGTTCGCCATTCCTCCATGGTTCGCCCGGCGCAGTGCCAGTGTGATCATCTGGGCTCCGGCGTGCTCTACGGCAGCCTTGATCAGATCCAGCGAGTATTTTCCCGATCCTAAGATAAATCTGGAGGTAAATTCTTTTCCCCCAATGACAAGCGGGTCATCATCGTCCGCACTGCCACTGCCGCCTCCCATGAAGCTTACGATTTCAACCACATCCCCATCCTTTAATATGGTCTGGGAATAAGAAGCTTTTGGGATGATTTCTCCTGAAATTTCTACTGCGATTCTTTCAATCTGATAACCTTCTTTGGAAAGCATTTCTGTCAAACCTGTCCCGCCCTGATACTCTGTCTTTTCTCCGTTGATTACTATCATGATGGTCTCCTTTTATTTTATTTCATTTTCTTTTTATCGCGTTTCCGATAAAATAAAGACTGCCTTAAAACGCAAAAAACCCATGAAAGTCTGCACCCGCGGTGGTGCACCCCTTCATGAGATTTTAAACTCAATCTGGTTCTTATCCTAATATAAAGTCTTATTTCTGTCAAGGAGATTTTTTTAATCATTACTATTCAGGAGATTTTTTTAATCATTACTCATACTTCCCACACCAAAAAGCTGGATAAATAGCGTAAAATCAACGTTTATTGACCAAAAATAAAAGACAATGCTCTTTAACTGATGTATAATATAGATACCGAATCCATTTATCACATCAGAAAGGCATTGTCTATGAAAAATAATAAC
>CADBUD010000211.1 GCA_902797785.1 uncultured Lachnospiraceae bacterium | reverse complement strand
GGTGTGGTACTCGGTCAAGATACCCGATTGCAGAAAGCCCGTAAATACAAGGATTTTTAAAGGAGAGATATAGAAAATGAAACTAGGAATCGTAGGACTTCCAAATGTAGGAAAAAGTACACTGTTTAATTCACTGACAAAGGCAGGAGCAGAATCCGCCAATTATCCATTCTGCACCATAGATCCAAATATCGGTATCGTCAGCGTGCCGGATGAGCGCTTGAAAAAACTGGGAGATCTGTATCATTCTAAAAAAGTCACGCCAGCTGTGATCGAATTTGTCGATATTGCAGGTCTTGTTAAGGGGGCTTCGAAGGGAGAAGGGCTGGGCAATCAGTTCCTGGCCAATATCCGGGAAGTAGATGCCATCGTACATGTTGTCCGCTGTTTTGAGGACAGCAATGTCGTCCATGTAGACGGATCCATTGACCCGCTTCGAGATATCGAGACCATCAATCTGGAGCTGATGTTTTCGGATATTGAGATTTTGGAGCGACGGATTGCCAAGACCTCCAAGGGAGCCAGGATGGACAAGACTCTGGCAAAGGAGCTCGATCTGCTGGAGCGGATCAAGGCACACTTAGAAGAGGGCAGGCTTGCCAAGAGCTTTGTGACAGAGGATGAGGACGAAGAGGCACTTCGGAAATCTTACCAGCTTCTGACAGACAAAGCCGTCATTTTTGCAGCCAATGTAGCAGAAGAGGATTTGGCAGATGATGGAAATTCCAATGAATTTGTAAAAAAAGTCAGAGAATATGCAGCATCAGAAAACTTTGAAGTTTTTGTCATCTGTGCTCAGATCGAACAGGAGATTGCAGAGCTTGAGGAAGAAGAAAAAGCGATGTTTTTGGAAGAACTGGGATTAAAAGAGTCCGGATTGGAGAAGCTGATCAAGGCAAGCTACGCTTTGCTGGGACTGATCAGTTATCTGACCTCGGGAGAGGATGAGACACGTGCATGGACGATCAAGAAGGGAACGAAAGCACCACAGGCAGCCGGTAAGATTCACAGTGATTTTGAACGTGGATTTATCCGGGCAGAGGTCGTAAACTATCAGGATCTGTTAGACTGTGGTTCTTTATCTGCGGCAAAAGAAAAAGGGCTGGTCGGCCTGGAAGGAAAGGAATACGTCGTAAAGGATGGAGATGTGATTTTGTTCCGGTTTAACGTATAAAACGCACCATAAGAGCCTCTGCGCATAAGATAGAGTAAGAAAAAACGGCACAGATCATGGATCTGATATTTGGCCGGGAAAAGAGAGAAAATGCGTTTTTTGGAGGTCAAAGAAAAAGAAGTCATCAACATCCGGGATGGAAAAAATATAGGCTGTGTCTGTGATCTGGGATTTGACTGCGGCAATGGCTGTATTGAGTATCTGGTGCTGACCGGCCCGCCAAAGATCTTTGGACTATTCGGCTGTGACAGTGAGTATATCATTCCATGGTCCCAGATCTGCAAGATCGGAGAGGATGCGATTCTTGTGGATGTAGACAAAGATAAAATACAAAAGAAGTGTGAAAGTTAAAGAAGGGAAGAAAAAAATGTGAATCTAAAGCTTCTAATCCGCAGGGGAATGCTGGTCGTCTGGGACATTATTCTGATCAATATAGCGACGTATTTTGCCTTATTGCTCCGGTTTGATTTTTCCATCGAAAAAGTGAATACGGATTTTCTAAAAAATATGTTTGTCTATGCTCCATTTATGACAATCATTTCACTGCTTGTCTTTGTGATGTTCCATCTCTATAGCAGTTTGTGGAGATTTGCCGGGGTCATGGAATTGATGAATGTTATTATGGCGTGTGCCACATCCTGCTTGCTTCAGGCTTTTATCATGAATCTTATGGGGCTTCGGATGCCAAGGAGCTACTATCCACTCTGTCTGATGATTTTGATCATTCTGATTGGTGGGGAGAGGATGGCGTACCGGATGATCCGCCGCGTCACCTATCAGGTCAGGACGCAGAAATCGGCAAAAATTATGATTATAGGAGCAGGAGATGCCGGAAATCTGATTATCAAGGAAATCGTGAGCAGCAATTATTTAAACGGCAAAGTGGTCTGTGTCATTGACGATGACAAGCATAAAAAGAATCACTATATTCAGGGAGTGCGGGTGGTAGGGAACCGCTACAATATTCCTGAGGCAGTCGAAAAATATATGGTGACGGATATCATTCTGGCGATTCCGAGCGTGGATATCTCTGAGAGAAAAAAGATTTTGGAAATTTGTCAGACCACCGATTGCAAATTGAAGACCCTTCCGGGAATCTATCAGCTGATCAACAATGAAGTCAGTGTCAGCCGGATTCGGGACGTAGAAATCGAAGATTTATTAGGGCGGGACAGTGTCCGTCTGAATACAGAGCAGATCATGGGATATGTCTCCGGAAAGGTCGTTATGGTCACGGGAGGAGGAGGGTCGATCGGAAGCGAGCTCTGCCGTCAGATCGTAAAGCATCAGCCAAAGCAGCTGATCATTGTGGATATATATGAAAACAATGCCTATGAAATCGAACAGGAGCTTCGACGAGAATATCCCAAATTGAATCTTGTGACCCTGATCGCTTCGGTACGGAATACGAAGCGGATGAATCAGATTTTTGAGACCTATCAGCCACAGCTGGTCTATCATGCGGCGGCTCACAAGCATGTCCCTCTGATGGAGAATAGTCCGAATGAAGCGGTGAAAAATAACGTAGGTGGGACATGGAAGCTGGTAAAGGCAGCGGACAAACATCATGTGCAGCGCTTTGTCCAGATTTCGACGGACAAGGCTGTTAATCCGACGAATGTGATGGGAGCGACTAAGCGGATCTGTGAGATGATGATTCAATTAATGAACCATCATTCTGATACGGAGTTCGTGGCAGTCCGGTTCGGAAACGTCTTAGGAAGCAATGGAAGCGTGATTCCTCTGTTCAAAAAGCAGATTATGAACGGAGGCCCTGTTACCGTGACGCATCCGGATATTATTCGATATTTTATGACGATTCCGGAAGCGGTTTCTTTAGTCCTTGAAGCAGGGGCTCTTGCAAAAGGCGGAGAAATCTTTGTCCTGGAAATGGGCGAGCCGGTCAAAATTGTAGATTTAGCCAAAAATCTGATCCGTCTGTCCGGTTATACACCGGGGGAAGATATCAAGATTGTTTATACCGGGCTGCGGCCGGGCGAAAAACTGTACGAAGAATTGCTTATGGATGAAGAAGGGCTTTTGGATACGCCAAATCGTTTGATCCATATTGGAAAGCCTATTCCGATGGAAGAGGAGAAATTTCAGGTTCTGTTAGAGGAATTGCTTCGGGCGGCTAATGAGGAGGATGTGGATATCCGTTCCAAACTAAAAGAAATCGTTCCTACCTATCATCCGAAAGAAGCGTAACTTACGTTGTTCGCTTTTATGAAAAAAGGCGTACCGCCGAAGATCTGGCGGTACGCCTTTTTTATACTCGTTAACGAAAACCGTTGCCGGTTTTCGCTGACGGTATAAAAATGATGCGCACGGATTTTGTAAGGAAAATGTCGCTTT
>CADBUD010000210.1 GCA_902797785.1 uncultured Lachnospiraceae bacterium | reverse complement strand
ACGGTCATATTTCGCGCCCACTGCCCCGGATTTTCATACTCTGTACGCCTACGGTGTGCAAAAAACGCATGAAAATACCTTGCGGGAGAATAATGGTGAACTGTTACGAATAGCAACATATTTTTTCCTTGAAATTAAAATATTATGTTGAAAAAATGTTTCAAAAATAGTACAATGAGTCAGAGGTGTACTCTTCAATGAGTATAACAAAAATACAAAGCAGACAAGGAGGAAATGGTATGCCAATTAATTTATCCAAAGGTCAGAAAGTTGACCTGACAAAGGGAAATCCGAGCCTGAAAAAAATCATGGTAGGACTTGGATGGGATGTAAATGAGTTTGATTCCGGTGCGGATTTTGATTTGGATGCAGCTGCATTCATGCTGGATTCCAGAGCAAAATGCCCGACAGAGAAAGAGTTCGTCTTCTACGGTAACTTAGAGCACAATTCCGGCTCAGTAAAACACATGGGAGACAACTTGACCGGTGAGGGCGAGGGAGATGACGAGCAGATTTTTGTCGATCTTTCCATGATTCCTGCCAACATTGAAAGGATTGCATTTACGGTTACCATTTATGATTCAGATAAACGCCGTCAGAATTTTGGACAGGTTTCCAATGCTTACGTGCGGATTGTGGACGATGCTACAGGAACGGAGCTGATTCACTACGATCTGGGAGAGGATTTCTCAATTGAGACAGCCATCGTTGTCGGAGAAATTTACAAACACAACGGAGATTGGAAGTTCAACGCGATCGGAAGTGGTTTCCAGGGCGGACTTGCTGCATTATGCGGTCACTATGGAATTGAAGTTGCTTAAGAAATAAAAATTTATAATAAAAACAAGGAGGACATAATTATGCCAGTAAATTTACAGAAAGGTCAGAAGGTGAGCCTGACCAAAGGAAATCCGGGATTAAAAAAGGTCGTTGTAGGACTTGGATGGGATGTAAACGCATTTGACACCGGTGGAGATTTCGACCTGGATGCAGCGGCATTCCTGCTGGGAGACAATGGAAAGGCAGCAAAATCAGAGGATTTTGTCTTCTATGGAAATCTGAATCATCCATCCGGCAGCGTACAGCACATGGGTGATAACCTGACCGGAGCAGGTGATGGAGATGATGAGCAGATCAAAATCGATCTTTCGGCAGTTCCTGCTGAAATTACAAAAATTGATTTCACGGCGACCATCTACGAAGCAGATTCCAGAAATCAGAATTTCGGACAGGTCTCCAACGCATACATCCGGATCTACAATGAAGAAAACGGAGAAGAGCTTCTTCGTTATGACTTAGGAGAAGATTATTCCATTGAGACCGCTGTCATTTTCGGAGAACTCTACAAAAACAACGATGAGTGGAAGTTCAATGCGATCGGAAGCGGTTTCCAGGGTGGGCTTGCAGCATTATGCGGCAACTTCGGAGTAGAAGTAGGCTGATGCGTTTGCTATAGTTTCAAGAAAGAAGAGTAACGAGAAAGTGGCAGAGGGAGTTTCCAGAAGTCAAAACGAAGGAAAACCCTCTGCTATGTTCGGTCTATAGAAAAAAACAAGTCAGATATAATCTGGCATTTATAGAGGAGGAAATCATATGTCAGTAAGTTTACAAAAAGGCCAAAAGGTAAGCCTGACCAAAGAAAATGCCGGTTTGGCAAGCGTAATGATCGGTCTTGGCTGGGATGAAGCGCAGCCGGCATCCAGAGGATTGTTTGCCAAAAAACCAAAACCAATCGACTGTGACGCTTCTGTCATCTTATTGCAGAATGGCAAGCTGGTAGACAAGTCCGATATCGTATATTTCGGAAACCTGCGTCACAAATCCGGAACGGTCCAGCATATGGGAGACAATCTGACCGGAGCGGGAGATGGAGATGATGAGCAGATTTTAGTCGATCTTTCCAAAATTCCGTCATCCTATGACCGCCTGGTCATTGTAGTAAATATTTATCAGGCGGTTCAAAGGAACCAGCACTTCGGTATGATCAAAAATGCCTATGTTCGTTTAGTTGATGGAAAGACCAATCATGAGATGTGTCATTACAATCTCTCGGATGATTACGATGGAATGACTGCCATGATTTTTGGTGAGGTCTATCGTCATAATAATGAATGGAAATTCAACGCGATTGGTCAGGGAACAAAGGATCCGGGACTGGGAGAGCTGGTACAAAGATACCGTTAGGCATTGGTAATCCGGGGTAAAATATTTTTAAGGAGGATACGTTTATGACGTACAATGGCTTGACAGATAAAGAAGTAGAAGAGTCCAGAGCCAAACATGGAGCCAATACAATTCCTGATTCAGAGCCCACCACGTTCTGGGAGGAATTCAAAGAAACCTTCAGTGATCCAATGATCAAGATTCTTTTGGTCATTGCAGCATTAATGATTGTCATGTTCTTTATGGGATATGCGGAGATCTATGAGCCGCTGGGAACCATCGTGGCAATCCTGGTCGTTGCGTTCGTATCAGCAAAGACCGGTGTCGCAAGCGACACGAAATACCGTGAATTAAAAGACAGCACCAAAAAAGACCAGTGCAAGGTCTATCGGAATGGTGTCATTACTGTAATCGATGTGGATGATGTTGTTGTAGGAGACAAGATTCTTTTGCAGTCCGGTAACAAGATTCCGGCAGACGGGATTCTGATCGAAGGAGACCTGCGTGTAGACAACTCCGCTCTCAATGGAGAAGCAGAGGAATGCAAGAAATTTGCAGCGGACGAAACAGCGGTTTTCCCGGAAAAGATTACGGGAGATACCTTCGTGGACAAATCTTCCCTGTTTCGCGGGGCAGTAGTATTTGATGGAAAAGGTATCTTAGATGTCAGAAAAGTCGGTCTTCAGACGATGATGGGAAAGATGGCGGAGGAAATGCAGGAAGAAGAGCCGGATTCCCCGTTGAAGGTAAAGCTTGCCAAGCTGGCAGGTCAGATTTCTACCTTTGGATATATCGGAGCGGTCGTGATCGCTGTCTTGTATCTGGTATATGACATCTTTTTTGTATCCGGTGGATTCAATGCCTTCGTGGCACAGGGCGCGGTAGATGTGATCAAAAAGATCGTAGACGCTGTTTCCTTAGCCGTTGTTATTATTGTCTGTGCCGTTCCGGAGGGACTTCCATTGATGATTTCCCTCGTGCTGATGCAGAATACGTCGAAAATGCTAGATCATAATGTCCTGGTTCGGAAGGCAGAGGGTATTGAAACCGCAGGATCGTTAAATATCTTATTTAGTGATAAGACAGGAACAATTACCAAGGGAATGCTCGAGGTCGTAGAGTTCTTCACTGCTGATGGAAAAAATATTGAGCTGTCAGAGCTCTCAAAGCATCAGGCGATTCAGGAAAGCATTCATTTTGCCATCGGAAAAAATACAGACTCCATGTATGACGCAGAGCACAATGTCATTGGAGGAAATGCGACCGATCAGGCAATGATGAAGTTCTTAGGTGAGGAAGCATACAAAAAAATGGCGGCAGATACCAAGAATGCCATTACCAATTCCCAGGGCTTCAACTCGACCAATAAATTCAGCCAGGCGTATATTAAGGCGCAGGGAAAGACGTTCTATAAAGGAGCGCCGGAAAGACTCGTTGCGGCATCCTCCAAATATCTGGATGCAAACGGAGAAATCAAAGACTTAGATCTTAAGGTGTTAAATCAAAAGATCGATGCACTGGCAGAAAAAGCAATGCGTGTCCTTGCCTTTGGCTATTCCAGCAAGCCAATGACAGAGAATAAGATCAATGATGATGTCGTTTTGATCGGACTTGTAGGAATTCGTGATGATGTGCGTGCGGAAGCAAAAGAAGCGATCCAGATGGTACAGGAAGCAGGCATTCAGGTCGTTATGATCACAGGAGACCGTTTAGAGACGGCAAAAGCCATCGCCAAGGATGCCGGCCTGATTCGCTCGGAAACGGACAAAGCGATTTCTTCCGCAGAGCTGAATGAAATGACCGATGAGGAAGTAAAGAAGATCATTCCGAATCTTCGTGTGATCGCACGTGCCTTGCCAACGGATAAATCCCGTATGGTCCGCCTGTGTCAGGAAATGAACCTGGTCGTAGGCATGACCGGAGACGGTGTCAACGATTCCCCGGCACTTAAGAGAGCAGATGTGGGATTTGCCATGGGAAGCGGAACAGAAGCAGCAAAAGAAGCCGGAAAAATTGTTATCCTGGATGATAACTTTAAGTCCATCAAGGATGCAATCTGGTATGGCCGTACCATCTATCACAACATTTTGAAATTCTGTAAGTTCCAGCTCGTGATCAATGTGGCAGCAGTCGTAGTCAGCGCCATTGGCCCATTCTTTGGCGTAGAGGAGCCGTTAAAGGTAACTCATCTTTTGTTCGTAAACCTTGTTATGGATAGTCTGGGCGCAATCATGCTTGGAAACGAGCCGGCGAGAGAAAAATACATGCTGGAAAAACCGCGTCGGAGAGACGAGAGCATTGTCAGCAAGCCAATGATGATTCAAATCGGGATCATGGGAGCATGGCTGACAGCAATCAGCTTTTTGTATTTCAAGCTTCCAGTCTTTGGACAGATTTTTGAGAACAATGATGATAAGCTGAAAACGGGATACTTTGTTCTATTCATTGCGGCAGCGTTATTCAACGGATTCAATGTCCGGGATGAGAAGTACGGAATCTTTAAAGGTCTGGATGAAAATACCGGATTCTTGAAAGTGTTCTTTACAATCCTTCTCATTCAGGCATTGATCGTAAATGCGCCTCTGGTTCCACTCGGCATCTTTACCGCAATTGGAAATATGTTCAGCTGTGTTCCGTTCGGTGTGACAGGATGGATTGTTGTTTACCTGCTGGCATTTACCATGATTCCGGTAGATTTAATTCGAAAAAGCTTTTTGAAAGAAAAGAAATAGATATGAAATGGATCATTAATTCAGACATTGATAATACCCTGATCTATTCCTATAAGCACGACATTGGAAATGATAAAATATGTGTGGAAGTATATCAGGGGCGGGAGATTTCCTATATGACAAGAAGGTCTCATGAGCTGTTGGAAAAGCTCTGCGAGAGACAAGACGGCTGGTTCGTTCCGACCACGACCCGGACCATCGAACAGTATCAAAGGATTCAGTTCGGGATTCGCAGCATTCCCAGATATGCACTGGTATGCAATGGTGGCGTCCTTCTGGATGGGGGAATCTCCGATCCGGACTGGTACCGGCAATCGCTTCAAAGGATCAAGGAAAGTCAGGATGAGCTGGAAAAAGCGAGAGTGCTCTTAGAAACAGACCCGAACAGGAGCATGGAGGTGCGCTTTATCGAACAGCTCTTCCTGTTTACCAAAAGCAGTGATCCGGAACTTAGTACGGCCAGACTAAAGGAGCAGTTAGATCCTCAAAAAGTTGATATCATGCAAAATGGAGCAAAGGTCTATGTCGTACCGGTCAAGCTGAACAAGGGAGCCGCAGTAAAGCGGCTGAAGGAATACCTTGGCGGTGGAATGATTTGTTCCGCGGGAGACAGTGAATTTGACCTTCCTATGCTTGTAATGTCCGATGCGGCATTTTTCCCGGAGCACCTGCGAAGGGATCTGTGCATGATGGGAAGATTGGCAAGAAGGAAGACCGGGCGCCAGATCGTGGAAAAAAGCCAGGTGCTTTTTGGAATTTGTGAAGAAGAGCTGTTTTCCGAAGGGTGGCTGGGACGGATTTCAAACTGTTATGTAAACCAGCTTTTGTGACCGAAGGCGCTCACTCAGAGTGTGCAAATCAATCACGTTGAACAGGAAGAAAAAAGGCTGCATCTGCAGAATCATATCTGCGGATGCGGCCTTTTTTAATTATTAACGCTATTTTGAATCGTATCAATGATCAGTGAATCCAATGCACTGTCTCCGCTTTCTGCCGGAGGATTATTATCCGCTGGAGGCGCCGGAGCTGCCGGCTGAGGCTGAGGTGCGACATAATGGTGAATATTACAGGTCTCACTTGGAACAATGGAATATTCTGAGTCCGCTGTCGTACCTTTGCTGCCCTCCGGGCGAACAATAAATGTCTTGGTCTCCTTTTGCCAGGATGGACAGTAATCATTGGCCACCATACCAGAAGCCTGACAGATTGTGACACTGATATGGCGGTCACAGGTATCAGAAGGAGTGGTTCCTTTGGTAAAATATTCTGTGCGGATCATGCTGCCGCGGGGATCTAAATCACATACGCCTTTGACAGCGCGCTTCCCGGATTTCGCGCAGACCTTTTTTGTGACAATATTATCCGGTTTATCGAAATTCCGGACCTTGAGCTTTTCATGAACACGTGTCATAATATTTTTCCAAAGGACTTTATGATATTCCCGGGAATCCTTGGAAAGCTTTTCGTTATTATCATATCCGCCCCAGATCGTACAGGTATAATATGGAGTGTATCCGGAAAACCAGACATCATTATACCTGGAAGTCGTTCCCGTCTTGCCGGCAACAGGCATTTCTCCCAGAGAAACATCCTTGGCGGTACCGGATTTGACGACATCTTCCATGGCGCTGGTCAGGAGAAATGCAGTACTTTCCTTTAGCACGGCGGTCGTGGATGGTGTATTGTCAATGAGTATATTTCCGGAGTTATCAAGAATCCGGGTGTAGAAACGCGGCTTGATATAAGTACCGGAATTTGCAACTGCGGCATAGGCAGCGGTAAGCTCCAGATTGGTGACACCGTAGGTGATTCCGCCCAGAGACAGCGCCTGATTGATATCCGAAACAACATAGCCGTTTTCCAGGGTCTTGCTGTCTACTAAAGAAGTAAATCCGAACTGGAGAAGATAGTCATATCCCAGCTGCGGTGTGATATCCGTCAGCACCTTGACGGCAACAATGTTGCTGGAGCATGCGATAGCATCCCGGATGGAAATGAGCCCCTTATATTCATCGTAGGAATTTTTCACCTTTTGCTTATTGGTATATTTATAAGGGGCATCATCGATGGTAGAAGCCAGAGTATATCCCGCAGTATCAATAGCAGGGGCATAGGTAGATAAAATCTTAAAGGTCGAACCAGGCTGACGCAGCGTGGAGGATGCCCGGTTCAGCGTAAGGCTTCCGGTCTTTTTTCCACGGCCGCCGACGATGGCCTTTACTTCCCCGGTATGCTGATCCATCAAAGTGATCGAGGCCTGTGGCTGTGGGGTCAGGGTAATCGTTTCATTGGAATAGGAAACATATTCCCCACTTTCATAGAGCGCGTGGCGAAAGGCGGAAATAGCTTCGCCGGCCGCTTTTTTACTGGAAAAATTCAGGTTGGCAGAGGAATCTCCCTGCTCTTTTAAAAACTCCAGCACGGCGCTTTCTGTCAGGGTGCTTGTGGTTTGATTGGCATCGCTCACCGTCAGGCGGTAGGTCAGCCGGTATTTTGTCGTTTCCGGATAATTTTCCTTTCGCGCAAACTCTTCATCGCAGATTTTCTGAATCTCGCTGTCCTGGGTGGTCTGAATTGTCAGACCGCCGGAATATAGGGCATTGTAAGCCTGCGTCTGGGTGTATCCCTTTTTTTCCTGAAGGTCTTCTAATACCTGATTGATGACTTCATCTATGAAATAGGAATAGATGGAATTGACCGGTGTGGTATCGTTTACGACCTGAATCCGGGAATAAACATCATCATTTAGGGCATCCTCATATTCGCTTTGAGAAATATAGTCATCTTCCAGCATATTTTTAAGAACCTTTTCCCGGCGGATTTTGTTTTTATCCGGATGTGTTACCGGATTGTACCGGGAAGGATTTTGCGTGATGGTAGCTAGAACACTACATTCGGAAAGAGAGAGCTGGGAAGCTCGCTTATTAAAGTAGCGTTCGGCAGCGGATTCCACGCCAAGAGTATTTTGTCCCAGATTTATGGTGTTTAAATAATTTTCCAGAATGTCCTCTTTGCTCATTTGCTTTTCCAGCTGAATCGCAAGATACTGTTCCTGGATCTTACGCTGGATCTTTTCCAAAAGATTACTTTCCGTGGTCCAGGAGGTAAAGACATTGTTTTTGATCAGCTGCTGTGTGATCGTGCTGGCACCCTGGGAAAAATCTCCTCCCGAGGTGATGCCGATGATACCGGCTCTGAATATACCACTGAAATCGATACCGTTATGCTTCCAAAAATTGCCATCTTCAATGGCGATGAACGCGTTCTGAAGATTTTTTGGCATTTCACTGATGGAAATATAGGTACGGTTTCCACCGGAGGCGACAAGTCGCTCGATTTCTTTTCCTTCGGAATCATAGATCTTTGTTATGTATCCGGAGGGACTGACGCTGATATCCGACATTTTAGGAGAGGCGTCGATAATTCCTTCGACCATACCTGCTGTCATAAAGCCACCCAGAACAACAAAAGAGATGAGAACCATCAAAGTGAGCTTTAATGCGATGGTCGCGCGCTTTCTGGATTTTTTAATTTTGTTTGAAGTAAAGAAAGTGAGTTTTTTTTGTAGGGAGCTTCTTCCGTAGTTCATAAGAGATTCCGTCCTTTATCTTTTCGCTTGTTACTATTCACAGCTCTGCTGCTCATAGCAACAAAATGCACATACCGAAGGCACACAGAGTGCAAATACTCCCTTCGGTCGTATTTGGCGCACTGCTGCCCCGGATTTTGTAAGGAAAATGTCGCTTTCAGCGACCAAGATTCGGTGCGACTCATGAACAAAATGGTTAGCCATTTCGTTCATAAGTATATATCGGCTATTTGTACCATTAAAATAAGCTGTTGAATCCGGAATCCTCCAGATTCAACAGCTTTTGCAACTTTTCTTGTCATGGTAGCTTTTGCTTTTATACTCCAAAACTGATTCCCGTCAGCTCTGCTTCTCGAATGATGCGGGCATCCGGCTGGATCATCTTGAGCTTTCCTGCCACCTCGGTAAGCGGGACTCTCACGGTCTCACGCTCCTGGATTCCGATCATGCAGCCATAATCTTCATCCATGATTGCCTCTGCCGCTGCTGCTCCCAATCTGGTGGAAAGAACGCGGTCATAAGCATTTGGGCTGCCTCCCCGCTGCATATGTCCCGGAATCGTGATACGAACCTCCTGCCCGGTCATCTCCTGGATTTTCTCTGCAAGCTCAAAGGAGACCGATGTATGTTTTGCTTTTTTCTGCTTTGCTTTTAATTCTTTTTTGCTCAATGCCGCATCCTCTTTGGAAATCGCTCCCTCTGCCACGGCGATGATCGTAAATCCATGTCCGCGGGCTTTTCTCTTATTGATTGCCTCACAGACCTTTTCAATATCATATGGAATTTCCGGAATCAGAACGATGTCAGCTCCTCCTGCGATTCCGGCATTTAACGTCAGCCAGCCAACACGGTGTCCCATTACCTCTACGATAAATACACGGCTGTGGGATGCTGCAGTCGTATGAATATAATCGATGGCGTCTGTCGCAATATCCACAGCACTCTGGAATCCAAAGGTGATGTCTGTTCCCCAAAGATCATTATCAATCGTCTTTGGCAGTGTAATGACATTTAAGCCCTCTTCAGATAACAGATGAGCAGTCTTATGCGTTCCGTTTCCACCTAAGATTACAAGACAGTCCAGACCCAGTTTATAATAGGTATGCTTCATTGCCTCTACCTTATCCAGACCATTTTCGTCCGGCTCACGCATCAGCTTGAACGGAGTCCTTGAGGTTCCTAAAATAGTTCCGCCCAGTGTCAGGATACCGGAAAAATCTTTTGACGTCAGCATCCGGAAATTGCTGTAGATCAGTCCCTTATATCCTTCTAAGAATCCGTAGATTTCCAGATGATCCTGTCCCAAAATGGAAACTAAGGATTTTACCACGCCACGCATCGTTGCGTTTAATGCCTGACAGTCTCCTCCACTTGTCAGCATACCGATTCTTTTTACATTACCTTTCGGATTTGGCTTCACGCTCGGGAGGGATGCTGCTTCTTTCTTTTTTGCCTTTTCTTCTTTTTTTGCTTTTTTTTCATCTGACATATTATACTCACGTCCTATCTTTTTATTTTTTTTGATACGTGAAAGAATCTGCACAAGGTATGCAACATCTTCTCACGGTATCATACATAGCCTACAAATTAAATTATATACTAAAACCTTTAGATTCTCAACATGTTTTTTGGTTATTTTTACAGAAGTTATGATGAGTTACGATTCACAGTCCCCCTCCCGGCATTCGGATTT